>CAMWYL010000104.1 GCA_947178465.1 uncultured Lachnospiraceae bacterium
GAGCTGGACTTGCTGAACCAGCAGGCGGTGAGGGACTTTTTTGAGTCGGAGCGGCCTGACATTGTGATTCTTGCAGCGGCAAAAGTAGGGGGGATTAATGCCAACAATACGGCACCCGCGGACTTTGCCTACGATAATATGCAGATTCAGTGTAATGTGATTTCCTGCTGCCATGATTATAAGGTGAAGAAGCTTCTGTTTCTGGGAAGCACCTGCATCTATCCGCGAATGGCACCGCAGCCGATTCCGGAGGATGCACTTTTGACGGGTCCGTTGGAGCCGACCAACGAAGCCTATGCGATTGCAAAGATTGCGGGGATGCAGCTGTGCAAGTTCTATAAGCGTCAGTATGGTGATGACTTTATCAGCTGTATGCCGACGAATCTGTACGGACCGCATGACAATTACGACTTGTCGGGTTCCCATGTAATGCCGGCTATGATTCGGAAGTTCCACGAGGCGAAGATGAACAACAGCCCGAGCGTGGAGCTTTGGGGTACGGGTACGCCGCTGCGGGAGTTCCTGTATGTGGACGATATGGCGGACGCATGCGTATTTCTGCTTGAAAATTACAGTGGTGAACAGCATGTAAATATCGGTACAGGGAAGGAAGTTACGATCAGGGAGCTTGCGGAGACGGTACAGCGTGTCGTTGGATACGAGGGTGAGATTGTGTGGAATAAGGATATGCCGGACGGTATGCCCAGAAAGCTTACGGACGTAACAAAGCTGCACGGACTTGGATGGACGCACACGGTAGAGCTCGAGGAAGGCATCAGGCTTGCGTATGATTGGTTTAAGGAGAATGTTGACAAAGCGAGACTCTGATTGGTTTGCCGGTTCGAAGGGGCGATGGGGATGGAGCAGGACAGCCTGAAAATAGACATTTATATGGAGACTACATATCTTTTGCTGCGGCTTGGATTTCAAGCCAGACAGATGGGGTATCGCTATCTGCGGGAAAGTATTATGTTAGTGTACCATGATCCGGAAGCACTATCCGTGACAAAGTTTGTGTATCCCGATGTTGCTCGAAAATTTCACACACTGGATACGCAGGTGGAGGGAGCTATTCGAAATGCGGTTGAAACTGCTTGGGAAAGAGGAGACAGGGAAGCGTTGGAGAGTGTTTTCGGAGAACTGTGCAACAGGGATATCAGGCCCACGAATACGGAGGTAATAGAGATATTGGTGGAGAAGGTGCGCCAACGTATAGAAGAAAAATATGGCAATGGGAGCATACCGGATGAAGGAATATTGTAAGATACTAAGCATAATCGTTCCATGTTTTAATGAGGAGGAAAGTATTCCGTTATTTTATGCGGAAACAATAAAGCAGGAATCGTTTTTCCATGAAAAGGATGTGGAATTCGAGTTTATTTTTGTGGATGACGGCTCCCGTGACGCCACTGCCGCGGCTGTCCGGACGCTTCATGAGAAGGATGAGCGGGTGCATCTGGTGTCCTTTTCCCGGAATTTCGGGAAGGAGTCTGCCATTATTGCAGGTCTGGAGGCCGCGGCCGGTGATTTCTGTGTGCTGATGGACGCGGATCTGCAGGATCCGCCGGCGATTCTGCCGGAGATGTACGGATATATAGAGGAGGGCTACGATTCCGTAGCGACCAGACGTGTAGACAGAAAGGGAGAGCCGCCGATACGCTCATTTTTTGCGCGGCGCTTCTACGGACTGATGCGGAAAATATCAAAGACGGAGATTGTGGACGGTGCGAGGGATTATCGTTTGATGACCCGTCAGGTGACGGATTCCATTCTCTCCATGCGGGAATATAATCGCTTTTCCAAGGGAATATTCGGATGGGTAGGATACCGGACGAAATGGATAGAGTATGAGAATGTACAGCGGGTGGCAGGAGAGACGAAGTGGTCCTTCTGGAAGCTGTTTTTATATTCTCTTGATGGTATTATGGCGTTTTCGACAGCGCCGCTTTCGATTGCATCGTTTTTCGGAATCCTGTTCTGCTTCGCGGCGTTCCTGTTTATGGTGTTTATTTTCATCAGAGCCCTGCTATATGGAGATCCTGTTGCGGGCTGGCCGTCCATGGTCTGCATTATTTCCTTTATCGGCGGGGTGCAGCTGCTCTGCATTGGAATTATGGGGCAGTATATGAGTAGGATGTATATGGAAGTGAAGGACAGACCGAAATATCTTGTTAAGGAAAAGTTTTAGATGGACAGAGCATTTGATGAGAATCGGGAACTGATCAGTATCGTAGTGCCGGTGTACAATGCGGCCGCGTTTTTGAAGGAGACGATCGCCTACGTGCAGGGGCAGAGCTATGAAGATTGGGAGCTTCTGCTTGTAGATGACTGTTCGAAAGATAAAAGCGGTATGATAGCCACAGAGGCATCCCGGGCGGACGGACGCATAAGGCCGATACGGCAGGCGCGAAATCAAGGCGCGGCGGCGGCGAGGAATCGCGGGATAGACGAGGCAGGCGGGCGTTATCTGTGCTTTCTGGACGCGGATGACATCTGGGAGACGGACAAGCTTCAGGCGGAGCTGGATTTTATGAAGGAGAAGCAGGCGGGCTTTGTCTTTACGGGCTATGAATTCGCGGATGAGCAGGGGAAGGGACTTGGAAAGGTGGTGCAGGTTCCCGAGACGATTTGTTATAAACAGGCGTTGAAGAATACCACGATTTTCACATCAACCGTAATGATTGACCGTGCGCGCATACCGGATGAGGATATCCGGATGCCGGATATTGCGAGTGAGGACACTGCGACATGGTGGCAAATCCTGCGAAAACATGGGATAGGATATGGGTTGAACCGAAATCTGGTGAAATACAGAAGAAGCGCCAACACCTTATCTTCCAATAAGGTCACGGCAGTAAAAAGAATTTGGAATTTATACAGAAGGCAGGAGCGGCTTTCGCCGGTAAAGAGCCTGTACTGCATGATGTTCTGGGCTTTCAGGGCAGTTGCGAGGCGTGTATAAGTATCCGGGGGTTGGAGGCTTGACGTGGGACGGATAGAGGCAGCAAAACGGACAATTATATTACAGCTATCTCTGGTAGGGTTGGTGTTTCATACGGCAGCCTATATTTATGTGTGGTATCATGTCTATAACGACATTATGCAGAGCACCATGTGGAGAAGCTTCCACGAAAAGGGCTTCTATCTGCTTGCAGCGGTATATTTCATATTGCTGCTGTTCTTTATGTCAACCTACGGCGGCCTGAAGGTGGGGTATTTAAAACCCATGGACGTGTTCTTTTCGCAGGTGCTTTCCCTTGTCTTTACCAATGTGCTTTCCTATTTTCAGATATCACTGTTGTCTTTGGGGCTGGTGACTGCTTATCCCCTGCTGCTTATGATGCTGGCGCAAATAGTAATTTCCGCAGTGTGGACCTTTATCAGTCACAGGCTCTATCAGCAGTTTTTCCCGCCTAAGAACCTTTTACTTGTCAGCGGGAACCGGCCGATGGAAGATATTTTGAGGAAGTTTGAAAGCAGGAAGGACAAGTATCATATTGTCCGATGTGTCCTTGAGGAGTCGGGTCAGACAGCCATCGAGCAGGAGATCGTGAAGCGCGGCTATGACGGGATCGTGCTCTGGGACATTAATACGGCGCTGCGCAACCGCCTGTTGAAGTTCTGCTACAGCAAAAGTATGCGGGTCTACATGATGCCGAAGATTCCCGATATTATGATACAGGGGTCGGATCAGCTTCATTTGTTTGACACGCCGATTCTGCTCACGCGGGAGTATGCGATGACGATAGAGCAGCGCTTTGTCAAGCGTCTGATTGATATTGTATGCGCCCTGATTCTGTTGATTATAGCATCTCCTTCTATGCTGGTCACGGCGATATTGATTCATATGTATGACCGTGGCCCTGTTTTTTATAAGCAGGTACGATGCACGCGGGATATGAAGGAGTTTGAGATACTTAAGTTCAGAAGCATGCGCACGGATGCGGAGAAGGACGGTGTGGCACGGCTGGCAGCCAAGAATGACAGTCGTATTACGCCCATCGGCAGATTTATCAGAAAGGTTCGGATTGATGAGCTTCCGCAGCTTTTCAACATATTAAAAGGTGAGATGTCCTTTATCGGGCCGAGACCGGAGCGTCCTGAGATTATCCGTAAATATCAGGAGGATATGCCGGAATTTACCTTTCGGACTAAGGTAAAGGCGGGACTTGCCGGATATGCGCAGGTATATGGAAAGTATAATACAACCCCTTATGATAAGCTGAAGCTGGATTTGTTCTATATTGAGAATTACAGCGTGTGGCTTGATTTGAAGTTGATGCTTTTAACCTTGAAAATCCTGTTTCAGCCGGACAGTACGGAGGGTGTGGAGGAGAATCAGGTGACGGCAATAAAAACGATCGTCAAAGGAATTCAGGATGAGGAAGCGGAAAAGTAAGGAGAGCGGAGCGGATGGATAAGGGAATGGATACCGTTGACAGTAAAGCACTGTTTACCTGTTTTATAAAAAAGCTGCCCGCGCTGCTGGTGCTGGCGGTGGCCGGTGCCCTGACAGGCAGCGGTCTTGCTCTCGTGATCGCGTGGATTGCCTCTGCGACACCGATATATGTATCTGAGACAGAATACTATATTGATTTTGCGGAGGGCAGATTGGATGCAAAGGATTACTATAATGCCTTTACATGGAATGATGTGATTGCGACGGATGAGATCCTTGGCAGGGCGATGGAGACGCTCGGCGACAGCTATGTGCGGGAGCAGGTAAGAGATATGATAACGGCTGATATTTTGTCTGATGTGCGTTATCTGACGCTCACCATCAAGGGTACGGACGCGGCCGCCGTGGAGCAGGTGCGGGATGCGCTGCAGGCGGCGTTAGAGACCTATAACGAATTGAAGGAGGAATTATTTGATTCCATCACAAAGATAGAGGATTTGGGAATTGAGCGCGCGCGGATAAGGCTGTTTTCGGTACGGGCAGCGCTGCTGGGGGCGGTGCTTTTTACCTGTATCGGGATATTTGTGATTGCCTTTCGGTTTGGCCTGGGCGATTGTATCTATACAAAGACGGATATTGCCAAATACTTCGGCATTCCGGCTTACGGACTGCTCTATGCAGAGGGCAGGGATGCAAGGCAGGAGGAAATGCTGCTGACGGGAATAAAGAGGTTGCTTGCAGGCAAAAAGGAGCTTGTTTTTGCGGATGGCGGCAGACCCGGACAGGCTGCCGTGTTTGTGCGGGAGCTGGCGGCGCTTGGGGAAAAGAGCACGGAAGGGCGTATTCGCGTCTTGGAGGCGGGTTCTGATGAGACCGCGCCGGAGGTTCTTGTAGTGATACCGTTTGGCGTGCCGTGCCGACGGAAAACCGCGGATGAGATCAGTTACCTGCGGTTACAGGGACATGAGATTATCGGAGCGGTGCTTGCGGATGTGGATAAGCGGTGGATGGATATTTACATGAATGAGACAGTGCACCGGTGCAAGGAACGAAACGGATCTGCTGCGCTGAAGCGATAGGGGAGGAGCAATGGATTTACAGGTATTGATATCAGCGGTGGGAGAGGAGGTTTCCACGCTGGCAGAGCGGATGTGCCTTGAGAGTGACGCGATTATCATCAACCAGACGGACTTCTTTGGCTATGAGGAATATGAGCGTCCCTGTGCCGGCGGGAGGAAACGGATACAGTGTTACAGCTTTGCGGAGAGAGGGGTCGGACTCAGCAGAAATAACGCACTGCTTCGGGCGCGTGCGGATATTCTGCTGTTTTCGGATGAGGATATCGTATATGACAGCGGCTATGAGCAGAAAGTTCTGGAGCAGTTTGCGGTGCATCCGGAAGCGGATTTCCTGCTGTTCAATATGCGTGTCGGTGCGGCACGGGCGACCTATCACACTGAGCGCTTCCATCGGGTGCATATCTGGAATGCAGGGCGCTATCCGACCTACTCCTTTGCAGTAAGGAGGGAGAAGCTGCATGCGTCGAATGTAACGTTTTCGCTTCTGTTTGGAGGCGGCGCGGCGTACAGCAACGGTGAGGACAGCCTGTTTCTCAAGGACTGTCTGTCGCGCGGCATGAGGGTCTGTGCGGTTCCGGTGGAGCTTGGCGCGGAGCGGGAGCGGGAATCCACATGGTTTAAGGGATATACGGAGAAATTTTTTACGGACAGGGGCGTGCTCTATCATTTCCTGTATGGGAGGCTGGCGTATCCGATGGCAGTGCGCTTTCTTCTGGCACACGGCGATACCATGTGCCGGGAGATACCGAAAAAGGAGGCGCTGGCCCTGATGCGGCAGGGAATTATGTCGGTGAAGCGGTTTTAGCGGATATAGGAGGTAGAAGTGGCATTGGACAGAGCTTGTTCCATCGTGTTTTATCTGATAATCGCAGCCGTGACATGTCTGATGGCGTCGCAGGTGACCGCAGGAGGAGCAAAGATACCGATATTTGTAAACGGAGAACGGACGCGGCAAAGCTTTTGGAACAGACTTTTCCTGACCGGTATTTTTGCGATATTGTTTCTGTGCGCCGCGCTGCGTTTTGATGTGGGGAACGATTATCAACAGTATACACAGACTGCGCATGAGGCTTATGTGGGCGGTTATGTCGTTACGGAGGTCGGCTTTAACTGGCTCGTGCGTTTTGTATATACGTTGTTTGGCGGGGAATATTATGAGGCAGTGTTTGCAATATTCTCCTTTGTCACGATTTGGCTGTTTTTAAAGGCCTTATATCGGCAAAGTGTCAACTTTACGCACTCCTTCTTTCTTTTTATGACACTGGGACTGTATTTTCAGACCTACAATACCATGCGCTATTATTTTGCGCTTGCGCTGGCGTTGTTTGCGATGCGCTATGTGTTGGAGAAGGATTATCTGAAATTTGTGTTTTGGATTCTGATTGCGGCGCTGTTTCATAAATCCGTCCTGTTGGTGATACCGGTGTATTGGCTTGCAACGTTGGAATGGAAGCGCCGGTATATTGCGTGCGGGGTGGCGCTGAGCGGCTTATGCTTTTTGGGGCGCAATTTAGTGCTGAAGGCGGCGCTGATGCTCTATCCTTCGTACAGGAATACCGTTTATCTGGAGGGCGGCGGCAGTATCGGCAGTGCGCTTAGAATACTCATGGTTCTTGCGTTTTATATGTGGCTTGCTCATTCCATGGGGCAGGAGCGGCTGAAAGCGCACCATGCATACAGAGAGCTGCGCTTCTATATGCAGCTGCAGCTCTTGGCATTGGCATCCTGTACCTTTTTCTCATTTCTGCCGGTAGTAACGCGAATCACGTATTATTTCAGTGTCGCGCAGCTCCTTATGATACCGCTGATGCTCGGAATGATAGAGGAGGAGCAGCCGAGGCGGCGCATGAGAATGATTGTGTTTGTCGTGTGCATCGTGAATTTTGGCCTGTTTCTCCTGCAGGCGCATGAAGCGGGCGTTGCGTTGCTGCCTTATAAAAGCTGGCTGTTTACGGCAGAGAGATACATTTATAAATAGCGGAACCGGGAATATGGAGACAGAACCCGTTTAAAAACAGGGGGATATATGGAAGGAAAGGTATTTTACAGTATCATTATCGTGTGTCTGAACGCGGGGCAGAGGCTTGCGGATACGGTAGCGAGCGTACGCGCACAAACATATGAGAACTATGAGATGATCATAAAGGATGGCGGGTCAACGGACGGTTCTCCGGAACGGGTGGAACAGGACAACAGAACACATGTTATTATTAAAAAAGATAACGGTATCTATGATGCGATGAATCAGGCGATTGCGGAGGCATCGGGAACCTATCTGCTGTTCCTGAATACAGGTGACAGCCTTTATGATGACAGCGTATTGGAGAAAATAGCGAACGCTGTTTCATTGTGGAATGCAGATGGGAAAGCGCCGGATATTGTATATGGCAATCTGTACCACAAGGCGCTTGACACGGTGATTAACGCGTCACCGCAGATCAATGATTTCACATGTTATCGAAATGTTCCGTGCCATCAGAGCTGCTTTTATCATCGGTCGTTGTTTGCGGAACGCGGATACAACCCGCGCTATAACGTGCGAGCCGACTATGAGCATTTTCTCTGGTGCTTTTACGAGAAAAAGGCAGATATCCGCTATGTGCCGGTAGTCGTTGCGGCGTATGAGGGAGGCGGATATTCGGAAACAAAAGAAAATATGAAACTTTCTGCGAGACAACACCGCGAAATCGTTGTAAAATATATGGGAAAAGGAAAGGCGGACAAATATCGGTTAATTCTGTTGTTGACACTGGCGCCGCTTCGCAGCGCACTGGCCCGGAGCAAATGCTTTTCCGGTTTGTATAATGGCGCAAAGACAGCGGTTTATAAGCTGAAAAACAAAAGGGGATGAAACTGTTTTGAAGGTATTATGGCTATGTAACATTATGCTTCCGTTTATCGCAAAGAGTCTCGGGTATAAGATTGAGGTAAAGGAGGGGTGGCTTTCCGGGCTTACGGATAAGCTTCTCGCCAACCGTAATCAAAACGACATAACACTTGCGATCTGTTTTCCGACTTCGGAGGATTTGCGGATTTTGAAGGAGGATGCTTCTCTGTTTGTGAAGAATAAGGCGGAGGGCATTGATTATTATGTCTTTCGGGAGGATACGCGGCGCCCCGAAATCTATGAGGATACGATAGAAGAGAGTCTTCGCGCGGTTCTGGAGGACTTTCAGCCGGACGTTGTCCATATTTTCGGCACGGAATACCCGCATACGCTGGCCTGCATGCGTGCTTTTAACCGTCCGGAGCGGACATTGATCGGCATACAGGGACTTTGCTGCGTGTGTGCCGAGGTCTATATGGCGGATCTGCCGTATTCCGTTCAGAAGAAGAAGACCCTTCGGGACAGACTGCGCAAGGACAGTCTGGCGGAGCAGCAGCTCAAGTTTGAAAAACGCGGAGAGCATGAGAAAGAGGCACTCGCGCTCGCGGAGCATGTGACGGGGCGGACGGATTTCGACAGGGAAATGACCCGGGAGCTTGCACCGAATGCGGTCTACCACTTTATGAATGAGACGCTTCGGAGTCCGTTTTACAATGACATATGGAATATTGACAGAATCGAGCTGCACTCCCTGTTTATCAGCCAGGGCAATTACCCGATAAAGGGACTTCACTATGTACTGGATATCCTGCCCGATATTGTGGAAAAATATAAGGACACGGTTTTGTATGTGGCGGGGGATATCGTTACGGCGAACAGCAGTCTGAAGGATAAGATAAAGATTTCCGGATACGGAAAATATCTGTTGAAGCAGATTAAGCAGAAACGGCTTGAAAATTATGTGAAATTTGTCGGAAGGCTCAATTCCGACAAGATGTGTGCCCGACTTTTAAAAACGCATGTTTTTTTATGTCCGTCAGCAATTGAAAATTCGCCGAATTCCGTGGGGGAGGCCATGCTTCTGGGCGTTCCCGGGGTTGCGTCCGACGTCGGCGGCATCCACAACCTGCTGAGCGACGGCATGGACGGGCTGCTCTATCCCCGCGA
>CAMWYL010000105.1 GCA_947178465.1 uncultured Lachnospiraceae bacterium
GTCGATTATCTGATTGAATATCCGTTTTATCAGGAGATTGCGGATATTGAGCCGGAGACCTATATTAAAGAGGTGCTTGTGGAGCGGATCAATGCCCGCTGCATTGTGGCAGGAGATGACGTGTCCTATGGCCGGCGCGGCGCAGGAGATTATAAGCTGCTCGAGGAGAAGGCGGGCGTGTACGGATATGAGGTTATGATTATTGATAAGGTACTGTATGGGGGGCGGGAAATCAGCTCCACCTATGTGCGCGAGGCGGTAAAGCGCGGTGATATGGAGCTTGCCGCGGCGCTGCTTGGCGTACCCTATCATATTGGCGGGGAAATCATTCACGGGCAGCGATTTGGCAGAACCATCGGAATGCCGACCGTAAATCTGCAGCCGCCGCGGGAAAAGCTTCTTCCGCCAAACGGTGTCTATTATTCCCATGTGCGTCTTTCGGGAAAGGATTATCCTGCCATTACCAATATCGGGACAAAACCGACAGTGGAGAATCACGCCGTGATGGGCGTGGAAACATATATTTATGATTTTGACAGAGAGGTTTATGGGGAGGAGATGGAGGTATTCCTGCTCAAGCACACGCGGCCGGAGTCGCGCTTTGACAGTGTGGAGGCATTGAAGGCGCAGCTCGCTTTGGATATCGCGGACGGGAGAAGCTATCATCTCGGGACGCGCACCTGCTCCTGAAAATCTGTGTGAGAAGGAGAGTTTATCCGATGCGTGGTAAGAAAATCAGATGTGAAAACTGTGGGGCATGGATGCCGGAAAGCAGCGCGAAATGTCCCCATTGTGGCGCCATCAATGAGAGTGGCGCACAGCAGCAGTATATACATAATCTGGAGAAGATCAAGGATGATTTGGAGGAGCTTCCCGAGGAGCTGCGAAGAACATATCGGATGCAGGTTGTCCGCATATGGAAAAGGGTTCTCTGTATTGTTGCGATAACAGTTGTTATTATCTGCGTCGTTGCCGGCGTTTTTCGTTTGGTGTCTCGGCTGTGGGAGAAGCGCTATGAGCCGGACGTCAAGGCTGAGTTACTGTGGGAAAAGGAATATTTTCCGCAGCTGGATACGTGGTATGCGCAAGAGGAGTATGATGCGATTCTGGAGTTTATGTACAGCCGCTATGAGGATGAAGGGTATTGCATTTGGAATTGGGAGCATTATTCCTTTATTTCCGCGTATGAGAGCTATTGCTTTTTCATGGATACCGTGGACTACATGACGAATGCGGATGTGATAAACAAAAAAACCTGTATGACAATGGCGAGCTCCGCGATGCGATTTTGTTTCTTCCTGCGGGAGGAGGATTATACGCAGGAGGAGTGGCAGATGATACAGGAGCTGAGGTCAGAGGTCGAGACGGTGATGTATGAAGATATGAAATTCACCGAGGCCGAGGTTTTGGAGCTCTATGAGAAAATCAACAATGACGGTTATATTGACTACGAGGCCTGTGACGCGTATATCGGTACCATTTGGGAGCGGTTTGGCAAATAGGCGGCGTGTGTGATGACACGCAGATAGGAGCGGTTATGAAATGTCAGTCCTGCGGAAGTGAGCTGCATATAGAGGATGAGCGGTGTCCTTACTGCGGAAATGCCAATCCGCATTATAAGAAGCATCGCCTCGAGATGAAAAAGTATCAGAAGGATTACGAGGCGGTCAGGAGGAATGTCTACACCAAGGCGGGGATTTTCACGAAGCGCAACGCGAAGATTACGGTTATCGCCGTTCTGGCGCTGCTCAATGTCGTGATGCTGATCCTGTACGTCAATGCGTGGGATATTTACTATTTTTGGGAACAGCAGGCGGTGAAAAGGAATGCCGCGGTCCATCGGGAGGCGCTCGCCGAGATGGAGGCGCAGGGGGATTACTTTGCGCTTGTGGCGTACTATGATGAGCATAATCTTTACTATGGGTCGGGGTCGGCGTTGGACGAATATTGGAATGTCTGTGCCGTGAGCAGAGGATATTACGAGGTATATAAGGGTCTGACGGAGTTGACGGAGGAGAATACCTATACGAGCATGGAGAAGCGGATACAGTACATCTGTGAGAACTTTGAGTCTATGTATCGGTACAGTGAACAAAAAGAGTATGACAGACCGGAATGCTTCCGCAGGGAGCATGTGGAAGCGATGGAGGATATGAAGGAGCATGTGAAATACCTGCTGATTACTTACGGAAACATCACGGAGGAGGAGGCGGAGTGCTTTGAGCAGCTTTCCAATGCGCAAAAGCAGTTGGCGCTGGAAAGGGGAGTAGGCGGATATGAAGAATAAGCTGTTGAATCTGACGATTGTACTGCTTGGAATCCTGCTTGCGGTGCTGATGGTCTTCACAATCTCAGAGCTGTATGACACGGGAAGAGTATACCGCTATAAAGCGGAGGACCTTCTGCGCTTTGTCCGGGAGCAGGATTACGGCAATATGCTGCATTGTGTGTATATGAATGAGGCGGGCGAGGTATATGCGTCGGAGGACATGAAGGAGTGCTATGCGGTTGCGCACTATTACGAAGCTGCAACCTTTTACAAGGCCTATGCGCAGTGCGGGAAATCCGAGGAGGCCGCAAAGCAGAAGAAGGTAATGGAGGAGCAGAAGGCGTTGATGGGAACGCTTACCTATACGGCGGAGGAGATAGACAGGAAATTGGGGTTGGAGAACTGACAGATGTGTTGACATGATCGGTGGGGGTGTGCTATAGTTAAAATGTAATGAAAATGTAACAAAGTCGTAAAAACTTACGGTTTAATGGATAATTAAAATGAGAAAAATAACAAAGTTGAAATACATAATCACAATTGCAGGAGCGGGGGTTGTCGTACTGCTGATCGGCAGCAGTACCTATGCGCGCACCGGACGGCAGGCTGCGGACCGGAGGATTGTGTTCCTGACGGAGGAAACTGCCGGAGACAGGGACGCGGACAATGCCGGGATCAGGCTGTCTGCGGGAGCGGGCGTGGTGCTGGACGAGAATATGACGGAAGTGTCCGTGGAAGCAGTACCGGATGAGGACGAGACCGGGAACTCTGCGGAGGCAGCGTCAAATGAGGAGACGGCTGTCGATGATGAGGACATTCGGTTGTCCGCAGGAGCGGGTACGGTGTTGGATGAGAACATGACGGAAACGTCCATGGAGGGCATCCCGGAGGAGCCGTTTGAACTGTCTGCGGGAGTAGGAACTGCCCTTGATGCGTCCGTTATGGATATGGAAGACCTGGTTGCGGATGCCGAGGCGTTGGCAGAGACTGAGCCGGAGACACATTGGGGCTATACCAATCTCGGAATCGCGCATGTAGATAACCACTTGAATATCCGGCAGGAGCCTTCAGAGAACGGAAAGCTGATCGGCAAGCTCTCCAAGGATGCTGCCTGTGAGATTTTAGAGATAGACAACGGCTGGGCACATATTAAGTCCGGAAAGGTAGAGGGGTATTGCAGTACGGACTACCTCTATATGGGCGAGGAGGCGATTGCGCGCGGCCACGAGGTCGCTTCGATGATAGCGATTGTAAATACGCAGACGTTGAAGGTCAGGGAGGAGCCGAATACGGAGTGTGTGGTTATCACGCTGATACCTGAGGGCGAAGAGCTTGAGGTTGTGGAAATCATGGAGAACGGCTGGGTGAAGTTCCTGCTTGACGATGAGGAAGCGTATGTTTCAGGCGATTACGTGGACGTGGAGGAGCGGCTGGAAAAGGCGGTGACGCTTACGGAGCTGCTTTACGGACAGGGCGTATCGAATGTGCGGGTTGATTTGGTGCAGTATGCGAAGCAGTTTGTCGGGAATCCGTATGTGTGGGGCGGTGCGAGCCTTACAAACGGTACTGACTGTTCCGGCTTTACGATGAGCATTTACAAGAAATACGGTATCAGTCTGCCGCATCATGCGGCATCGCAGGCACAGCTTGGAACGAAGATCAGTGCAGCGGAGGCGCAGCCGGGAGACTTGGTATTCTATGCGAAGAACGGCGTGATTAACCATGTGGCGATTTATATTGGTAACGGTCAGGTGATTCACGCGTCAAGCCCGAAGACGGGAATCAAGATTTCAAGCATGAATTACCGTACAGTGGCGTGCATCAGAAGATATTTATAGGGATATAAGGCAGAGTCTCGCCTTTAAATTTTAGTGAAAAATGTACCGGAAAAAACTGCATTGGAAAAAAAACAAAAAAATACCAAATTTTTATACACATTATTCAAAAATATGTTAATATAGAATTATTGGATGGAAGAAAGAAGCTTGTCAGTCATTTATCGGGAAGTATGTCATCGTGTGCTTTTTAAATTGTACGATAGGGGGGAATGAGAGACAGTATGAGGTGCAGATAGTTTTTAAGTCTTTTGTCTGATGGCATCTGGTAGATTTTATAGTGTGTACAAGGAGGAACAGAAATGTTAAAGAGTCTGAATAAGTATCGCATCAAGGATCGTTTGGTGCGTGCGTTTTGTGTTGCAAGTGGAATACCGGCGGCTGTCGCAATCGTTACCCTGATAGCGACAATTGTGATAGCAAGGATTTATGCCAACGCGTTGGAGAATTACGGTTTTTCGCAGGGAGATGTCGGCAAGACCATGGCATACTTCTCGGAAATCAGATCGTCGATGCGCGGTGCTATCAGTTTTACTGATGAAGAAATAGTAAATAAATTGGTAGACACGCATGACAGATATGTCGATTTATTTGAGGAGAGCTTTGCGGAACTGGAAAAAACCATGGTTTCGGAAGAGAACAAGAAAATTTATAAAAGGATATCCTCAGAATTGGAGGAATTCTGGAAACTTGATAAGGAAATTATGGACTTAGGTGCGACTTCTGACCCGGAGGCTTCTCTCGCAGCACAGCAGATGGCGACGTCTGAAATGCTGCCTGTATTTGAGGGTATTTTTGCCGACATGACCAGTATCATGGATATTAAGGTTGATAAGGGAAACAGTATTTCCAAGACCATATCGTTTGCGGTTATCATCACGGCAGTTATCATCGCGGTTGTAATTGTCATAGCGATTTGGATGTCCATCAATTTAGGCGTGGGGATTGCGAGAGGTATTTCCAAGCCGCTGACAACACTTGGCGATCGAATGGAAAGCTTTGCGCAGGGCGATTTGTCTGCTCCGTTCCCGACTGCGGAGACGGAGGACGAGGTTTCCGATATGGTAAAATCAGCGCGTGATATGGCAGAGAAGATAATAGCCATTATCTCAGACGTAGAGCATGTGTTAGGAAAGATGGCGGATTCGGACTATACCGTAAGAACAAAGAATGAAGCGGCATATACGGGTGAGTTTGAGCAGTTGATTGTTGCCATGAGAAACGTGCGGAACTGTATGATTGATACAATCCGGTTTATCGGAGAGTCCTCCGTACAGGTATCGGCAGGCTCCGGAAATCTTGCGGAGACCTCACAGAGCCTTGCAGAGGGCGCTACAGAGCAGGCAGGTGCGGTACAGGAGCTTCAGGCAACGATTACGACAATTGCCGATGCGTCAAGAGAGGCCGCGGCATCTGCGGAGGACGCTTATCATCAGGCACAGAAATATGCGGATGTGGCGGATGCCAGCAACGCGGATATCAGGGAAATGGTGGAGGCGATGGAGCGTATCAACGAGACCTCCCAGAAGATTGGAAACATTATTTCCGAGATCGAGAGCATTGCTTCCCAGACCAATCTGCTTTCCCTGAACGCTTCCATCGAGGCGGCGAGAGCAGGCGAAGCGGGACGTGGCTTCTCCGTTGTGGCAGACCAGATCAGGCAGCTTGCGGAGCAGAGCAGTAAGTCCGCTGTGGATACCAGAACCTTGATCGAAGACGCGATAAGAGAGGTTGAAAACGGAAATAAGGTAGCAGGCCGTGCGGTAGCTTCCATTGAGACGGTTGTAGGGGGTATCAGAGAGATTGCGGAGACCTCGCAGAGTCTTGCAGAAGCCTCTACGACACAGGCAGCGACAACGAAGGAGGCAGAGATCGGTATCACCCAGATTTCGGATGTCGTTCAGACCAATGCGGCAGTTGCAGAAGAATCCTCCGCAACGAGCGAGGAGCTTTCGGCACAGGCAGAACAGTTGGATGCGTTAATCGCGAAGTTCATCTTGCCGGATGCGACCTGAGAATTTGCCTGTTAAGGCGAATACGCTGTGAAAAATCTTATATGGTAAATCTTACATAAAAAATAGTTGCGTATGAGTAACTTGTGTGTTATACTGTTTGAGTGTGCTGTGAAGAGATGCGCACTTGTATACAGCCGATGCCCGGTGTCGGGACGCTCCGACCCATGCTTGGTATCCGGCGTTCAATGCAAATATTTTATTGATGGAGGATTTTACAATGATAGCAAAGGAAAAAAAGCAGGCAATTATTGCTGAGTATGCAAGAACACCGGGTGACACAGGTTCACCGGAGGTTCAGGTAGCTGTTTTGACGGCAAGAATTCAGGAGTTGACTGAGCACTTAAAGAAAAATCAGAAGGACCATCATTCAAGACGCGGTCTTTTGAAAATGGTTGGTCAGAGACGTGGTTTGCTTGATTATTTAAAGAAAACCGATATTGAAAGATACCGTGCTCTGATTGAAAAGCTTGGAATTAGAAAGTAATTTTTATTACAAAGCAGTTGTGATTACAAAGTATTTGTAATTACTTTAACGGAAAAGGAGCGGGTAAAACCGCTCCTTTATCTGTAAGAAATCGCGATAACAATAAACGGAGCATTGATCGGATAGAAGAATTGCTCGAGACCGCTGAAAAGTCTGTGAAGGCTTCGCGGAGTTTTCAGTAGTTTCGGCTCCTTCTATCTGAAATCATCAGGAAGAAAAGGAGAAAAAAGTATGGAGTATGTGACATTCAGTGAAAAAAAGGACAAGTCCTACAAGGCCTACAGTATGGAGATTGCAGGGCGCACGTTGACGGTTGATATCGGCAGAGTGGCGGCACAGGCCAATGGAGCCGCGTTGATGCATTACGGGGATACGACGGTTTTGTGTACCGCGACGGCTTCCGATAAGCCCAGAGACGGGATTGACTTTTTCCCGCTCTCAGTGGAGTATGAGGAGAAGCTGTATTCCGTCGGCAAAATCCCGGGAGGCTTTAACAAGAGAGAGGGCAAGGCGAGCGAGAACGCCATTCTTACCAGCCGCGTGATTGACCGCCCGATGCGTCCGCTGTTCCCGAAGGATTACAGAAATGATGTAACGCTGAACAATATGGTAATGAGCGTGGACCCTGAGTGCCGTCCGGAGCTGGTGGCAATGATTGGTTCCGCAATCGTCACATCAATCTCTGATATCCCGTTTGACGGCCCCTGTGCGACGACACAGATGGGATTGATAGACGGTGAGTTTGTCGTAAATCCCGGTCAGGAGCAGTGGAGAACCGGAGACATGCAGCTTACGGTGGCATCCACAAGCGAGAAGGTCATTATGATTGAGGCGGGTGCGAATGAGGTTCCCGAGGACAAGATGATCGAGGCGATTTACAAGTGCCATGAGATCAACCAGACAATTATTGCGTTTATCAATAAGATCGTAGCAGAGTGCGGCAAGGCAAAGCACAGCTATACAAGCTGTGCAATTCCGGAGGAAATGTTTGCACGGATTAAGGAAATCGTTCCGCCCGAGGAGATGGAGACTGCGGTATTCACCGATGAGAAGCAGGTACGGGAGGAGAACATCCGAAAGATTACGGAGAGACTGGAGGAGGCCTTTGCGGAGAACGAGGAATGGCTTGCAATCCTTGGCGAGGCAATTTATCAGTATCAGAAGAAGACCGTGCGCAAGATGATTTTGAAGGATCATAAGCGTCCGGACGGCCGTGCAATCACACAGATTCGTCCCTTGGCTGCAGAGGTTGATATTATTCCGAGAGTACACGGTTCTGCGATGTTCACACGCGGTCAGACACAGATTTGTACCGTTACAACGCTCGCACCGTTGTCAGAGGTTCAGAAGATTGATGGTCTTGACGAGAATGATACAGCGAAGCGATATATGCATCATTACAATTTCCCGTCCTACTCTGTTGGAGAGACAAAGCCTTCAAGAGGACCGGGAAGACGTGAAATCGGACATGGTGCGCTGGCAGAGAAGGCATTGGTGCCGGTGCTTCCGACAGAGGAAGAGTTCCCGTACGCAATCCGTACCGTATCGGAGACCTTTGAGTCAAACGGTTCTACCTCACAGGGTTCCATTTGTGCATCCACAATGTCCCTGATGGCGGCAGGTGTTCCGATTAAGAAGCCGGTAGCGGGAATTTCCTGCGGACTCGTAACAGGCGATACGGATGATGATTATATTGTCCTTACGGATATTCAGGGGCTTGAGGACTTCTTTGGCGATATGGACTTCAAGGTTGCGGGAACCAGAGACGGTATCACGGCGATTCAGATGGATATTAAGATTCACGGTCTGACAAGACCCATCGTTGAGGAAGCAATTGCCAAGACCAAGGATGCGAGAATGTACATCTTGAACGAGATTATGCTTCCGTGCATCGGACAGCCCAGACCTACGGTAGGCGAGCTTGCGCCGAAGATTATACAGCTTCAGATTAATCCGGAGAAGATTGGTGATGTCGTAGGACAGAGAGGTAAGACCATTAATGCGATTATCGACCAGACCGGTGTGAAGATTGATATTACGGATGACGGCTTTGTAAGTATCTGCGGCACAGACAGAGCGATGATGGACAAGGCCTGTGAGATGATTAAGATTATTACAACCGACTTTGAGGAAGGTCAGATTTTCAAGGGCAAGGTTGTCAGCATCAAGGAGTTTGGCGCATTTATCGAGTTTGCACCGGGGAAGGAAGGAATGGTTCACATCTCCAGAATTTCCAAGGAGCGCATCAACCGTGTGGAGGATGTCCTCACATTGGGCGACATTGTAACGGTTGTCTGCTTAGGCAAGGACAAGATGGGGCGAATCAGCTTCTCCATGAGAGATGTAGCGCAGATTTAAACGTATTGCCCTGCGGCAACACATTCAAATGATATTTGTTATCACAATTTCCTGTGATATAAAAAGACGCATTGAGGAGATGCGTCTTTTGGTTTTGTGAATAGAGATATTTCAAATAAAGCTGTTTCACGCAAATTTTATTGTAAATAAGGGTAATTTTCTGTAAAGTATATAATGAACAAATGAACCTATATGGTAGAACTGGAAAAACCGTTAAAGAAACAATCCGTATTTGTAAAGACAGGAATATATTGAAGGAATATTTGATGGACAGAGAGAGGGAGGTTGTATCCATAATGATGAGCTTATTCGATGAGGAAGAGGTTATTCGATCATATATTAAAAGTGAGCGTTACGAAGCAGCACAGGAAGCGGCGCAAGAAACAGCTCAAAGTAAAGCAAAAGAGAAGGCAAAGCTTATGCTGAAAGTGGGAAAGATTTCACCGGATGAAATGTCTGTATTTTTCCCTGAGTTATCTGACGAAGAA
>CAMWYL010000106.1 GCA_947178465.1 uncultured Lachnospiraceae bacterium
GGCTTGTTATTTGCTTCTCTTTCTGATTATAATAATTATAATAAAGATAAGCCATCATTACGAAAGGAGAGTAATATGAGATTGAAAATCAAAGGGCTATTATCGGCTCTTCTTATCCTTGCCTTGACAGCAACCTTTCCTGTTACTGCTTCCGCAAAGGAAAGCATCGGAAACGGATTGATTCTGTCCGATGATACACTAATGTTGACGGAGGGCAGCTCCGTTATCCTGACCGCGGCAATGCAGGAGGGCTTTGACGCTTCAGCGCTTGCCTGCGTCTGTGCGGACCCTGCGGTTGCGACCGTCACCCCTATCGGCTCCATGAACAATATCGCGAATTTTCTGGTTACTTACGCAGGCAGCGGCAGTACCGTTATTGCCATCTTTTATCCGGAGAATCCCGCAGTTGTCGCTTACACTGCCGTCAACGCGGCACCTATTTTCATAGAGGCTCCCGCCAAGCTGGGAACGAATCGCGATAACTACTGTAAGCTTGTCGGATACGAATTTGTCCCTTACGATTTCAATACCTACGGGTATCTTGACAGCTGCAAATACACCCTCAAACTTCAATATCAATGTGTCTCCTACGAGGATGACGATTTTACCAAATGGGGCTGCTACGGATACTTCTATGATGCGTCCGGCACCGTGATTTCCAAGGTGCACCTCTATTGCAGCACTTTGTCAAAGGACAGGGTCTACCATAGTGAATTTAACGTTCCCGTCAACGCCGTAAGATTTTCCATCGAAGGATTTTCATAAAAAGGTTTTCCATATCGAAGAGGGGGAGATTTCATCTCCCTCTTCATACATCAAAGAGCAAGAAGAAAAATAAGCGGATTATTTCTCATTTTTCATTTCCTGTCCCGTGCCGTCTGGATAAGCTCTCTAGCGTTTTCCCGCACGGTATCCGTGATATCCTCGCCTCCAAGCATCCTTGCAAGCTCGTCCACGACCTCGCTTTCTTCCAGACATGCAATATCGGTAATCGTCTTGTTGTCCACGGCCTGCTTTGCAATTCGGAAATTGGCATCTGCCATCGCCGCTATCTGCGGAAGATGTGTGATGCATATGATCTGGTGGCTTTTTGCCAGAGCACCCAGCTTTTCCGACACCTTCCACGCGGTTTTCCCGCTGATACCCGTATCAATCTCATCAAAAATCAGCGTCGGTATCCTGTCCCTCGAGGCAAGCACCGTCTTGATGGCCAGCATGATTCTGGAAAGCTCACCGCCACTCGCAACATTTCCAAGGCTCTTTATCGGCTCGCCCGGATTGGTCGAAACCATGAATTCTACCTCATCAAAGCCGTTCGCAGTCAGCTCCTCCTTCTCGCGCACCTGTATCTCAAACTGAACAGCCAAAAAGTTCAAGTCCGACAGCGCCGCAACCATATCCGCTGAAAGCTTCTTCGCCTCCGTCTTGCGCAGCTTCGACGCCCGCGCACAATCCTTCTTCAGCTGTGCATAAAGCGCTTTTATCCGCTCCTCAAGCTGTGCCCTGTATGCGTCCGCGTTCTTCAGTCTGTCGATTTTCTCCGCAAGCTCCTGTTGGTAGGCCAACACCTTCTCCACACTGCCGCCATATTTGAGCTTCAGGTGATTTAACAGGTTAAACCGTTCCTCCGTCCGCGCAAAGGTCTCCGCGTCAAATTCCATATCCGTCATATATGCGGCAAGCTCCCTGTTGAAGTCACTCAGCAGCGCGTCAATATTTTCAAGCTCGTCCGCAAGCTCCTTCGCCCGCGCATCATATTCTTCCACGCCTCGCAGCTCGCGAACCGCCCAACCGACGGCATCCGCCGCCGACTGCTCATCGTCTCCGGTATACCGATGCGCCCTTGATGCCGCCTCTGCAATCTGCCTGCCGTTTGCCATTCTTTTATAGAGCTGCTCCACCGTCTCTTCCTCCTCCACGGTAAGCTGCGCCTCTTCGATCTCATTGTACTCAAATTCCGCAAGGGAAAGCTCCTTGGCCTTTGCCCCCTCATCTCCCTGAAGCGCCTCCAGCTCCCGCACGAGACCCGTGTAGGTATGGTATGCTTCCTTTATCTTATTCTTTATCTTGGAAAGCTCCTCCCCGGCAAACGCGTCAAGGATTTCCAGATGGTTTTTCTTATACAGCAGGGATTGGTGCTCATGCTGCCCGTGAATGTCAATCAGCAGCTCGGAAAGCGCCTTGATCTGCTTTGCCGTCGCCGTCTCTCCGCATATTTTACACAGGCTGCGCCCTGCCTGAAGCTTGCGTTGGATAATGATAATCCCATCCTCCTCGACCGGTATCTCAAGCTCCCGAACCGCCTCGAGTATACCGTTATCATGCACCTGAAATATCAACTCCACCAGCGCATACTCCGCTCCGTTCCTTATCATATCCTTATCCGCACGTGCGCCGAGCGCAAGATTGACAGACCCGATAATAATCGACTTTCCCGCGCCGGTCTCACCACTTAAAATATTCAGACCTTCCTTAAAATTAACCTCTGTCTCCTCTATGAGCGCGAGATTTTTCACATGTAAACTGATTAACATGAACCCTTTAATTTCCTCCGTTTAAGATTTCGTTTATTTTGTCCATTACAAGCTCTGTCTCCCCGACGGACTTCACTGCTGCCATAATGGTATCATCCCCCGCGATACAGCCCACGATCTCGGGAAATTTCATCGCATCGACCGCCGCCGCCACCGCCATAGCCATTCCCTGAACCGTCTTGATCACCAGAATATTCTGCGCCATATTCATCGAAACAAAGCCGTCCCGCAGGACACGGATATACTTATCGCTCAAGCCGGTATCGTCCTTCCGGACAATCACATACTTCTGCCTGCCGTTTCCCATGGAAATCTTTGACAAATTCAGTTCCCGGATATCCCGTGAAACGGTGGCCTGCGTGACCTCAAAACCCTCTTTTCGCAAATAAGCTGCCAGCTCCTCCTGTGTCTCGATATCATATTGATTGATTAATGCAACTACTGCTTCATGCCTTCGTGTCTTCATTTTTTATTCCTCTCGCCGCACTAAAACATGCGCATTTTTTTATGCAATGTATCAAGGAAGCTGGCCTCACTCAGCTTCATAATCTTTGTCACCTTATCGGAGCGTATGATTCTGATTTTGTCACCCTCATGCAGGCTGACCGGACAACGGCCGTCAAAGCTCGCGTCCACCTCCTGCTCCTCACCCGGCTTGTATGCTCCGATTTCAATGTCAATCACATCATCCTCCGCCAAGATAATCGAGCGGTTGTTCACCAACGTATGGGAGCATACCGGTGTCATCATAATCAGCCGCGCCCGTGGCTCCACGATAGGGCCGCCCGCCGAAAGATTGTAGGCTGTAGATCCTGTCGGCGTTGATATGATCATCCCATCCGCACTGTATGTACTGAGCGGCCGCCCGTTTACATGGATATTAAAATTAATGACATGCAGTGCGCCTTTCCGGTTAATGACAATATCGTTGAGCGCAACCTGCGGCGTCATGCTTTCTCCCGCAATCACCGGTATTCCGCTGAGCATCATCCGCGCCTCTATCTCATATTCGTCTGCGATCAGACTGTCAAGCGCCGCCTCCACATTATCCTTGTCAACCTCCGCAAGATACCCCAGCGTACCGAGATTCACACCGATAAAAGGGATATATCTCCCGACATATTCGCGTGCGGCCCGCAGCAGGGTGCCATCTCCGCCAAGGACAATAATGCCTTCAACCGACGCATCCACCGTGTCCTTGCACGTACAGCCCCTGCTTATCAGGTAATTCCTGATTTTTCCGGTAACGTCCCCGTTCCCATCCTTAAACTGATTCGTATAAATATAAAAAGTTTTCATCTATGCTCCCTTTTATTCCAAGGTCTTATGCGCCAACTCCACCGTCGTGGCAATCAGCTCCCCAAACATCTCCCGTACCACCGCAACAGCATCATAATCCGCCGCAACAGGCTCTCCCTTTTGTATATGCATCAGATACTCAATGTTTCCCTCCGGCCCTCTGATGGGAGAAAAATCGAGGTGCAGGATTGTGAATCCCTTTTCCAGCGTAAAGGCAAATACCCGCTCTATGACTTCCATATGTACCGCCGGTTCCCTTACAACACCCTTTTTCCCTACCTTCTCGCGTCCCGCTTCAAACTGCGGTTTAATCAGACATACCATCTGCGCCTCCGGCCTTAGCAGCGCGTATGCAGGATCCAATATTTTATCGAGCGAGATAAACGACACGTCCACTGAGGCAAAATCCGTCATTTCCCCAATATCCTCCCGCGTCATATAGCGAAAATTCGTCTTTTCCATGCAGACCACGCGCGCGTCATTTCTGAGCGTCCACGCAAGCTGTCCATGCCCTACGTCAATCGAATACACCTTTACCGCGCCGTTTTGCAGCATACAGTCGGTGAATCCGCCTGTGGATGCCCCGATATCCATACAGACCTTTCCCTCCAGGACAACGCCAAACCGGTCTATGGCCTTTTCCAGCTTCAAGCCGCCGCGGCTCACATACCGCAGGGTGTTTCCCCGAACCTCGATTTTCGCCTTCGACGCATCAAACATCGTTCCGGCCTTATCCTCCTTCTGGTCATTGACATAGATGCAGCCCGACATGATCACTGCCTTCGCCTTCTCCCGTGATTCGGCAAGCCCTTCCCTGACCAAAAGCACATCCAAGCGTTCCTTCATACTTCCCCCTATTCAGCCGCTTTCTTATCCGAGATATGCGCAGATTCGCCTCTCGATCGTGTCGGCGTCAATGCCGACCTCCTTTCGCAGCTCCTCCACATTGCCATGCTCCACATACTCATCGGGAATCGTAATATTAATCAACCGAACCGCCGCGCCGGACGCGTCAAAATGCGCCCGCACCTTTTCTCCAAAACCGCCGCTCGCGACATTTTCCTCCATGGTAACGATGATTCGATGGCTCTTGCACGCCTCGTCAAGAATCCCCGTATCAATCGGCTTTACAAAACGCGCGTTGATAATACTGCACGCATAACCTCTGTGTATCAGCCGTTCGCGCACGGTAAGCGCCGTCTTTACCATGCTTCCCACCGCAATCAGCGCGATATGACGCTCCCTGTATATCCATTCCGCCTTTCCCGGCTGCACCGGCTCCCGATATTCGCGAAGCCCGTCAAAGGCCTCCCCACGCGGATAGCGCAACGCAATCGGACCACCAAAGGCAACAGAGAACTTCAGCATATCCGACAGCTCCCACTTATTCTTCGGCGCCATGATATGCATATTCGGTATGGAGGATAAGTACGACAGATCAAAAATTCCCTGATGCGTCTCCCCATCGCTTCCCACAAGCCCCGCGCGGTCTATCGCAAACACCACGGGGAGGTTCTGGATGCACACGTCATGTAAGATCTGGTCATACGCCCGCTGTAAAAAGGAGGAATAGATTGCGACCACCGGCTTCATGCCGCCTGCCGCAAGTCCCGCCGCAAAGGTTACCGCATGCTCCTCCGCAATACCGACATCAAAGAACCGTTCCGGATACATGTTCCGGAACCGTTTGAGTCCGGTTCCATCGGGCATTGCAGCCGTAATCGCCACAATATCCTTATCGCGATCTCCCAGCTTGCACATCACAGTGGAAAAAACATCCGTGTAGCTCGACTTTGTCTTTGGTACCGCAGGAAGCCCTGTCTCAATATCGAAGGGCTCCGCTCCGTGAAACCGCGCAGGATGCTTTTCCGCAGGCGCATAACCCTTGCCCTTCTGCGTGATAACATGGATAATCACCGCCGTTTTACAGCGCTTCGCCTCCCGCAGAACCTTGAGCATCGCATTGATATTGTGTCCGTCCACAGGGCCTAAATAGGTCAGCCCCATGTCCTCAAAGAACATCCCCGGTATCACGAGCTGCTTGACAGAGCTTTTCGCCCGACGGATGCTTTCAACGATCGGCTCGCCGAGCTTGGTATCCATCAAAGAATTATAGATTCCTTCCTTGATGTCAAGATACTTATCCGCCGTCCGGATATTGTTCAGATATTTTGATACGCCGCCCACATTCTCTGAGATGGACATATTTTAGTCGTTTAATATGATAATAAAATTCTTCTTCATCCGCGCTGCGTTGTTCAGCGCCTCATAGGCCATACCGCCCGTCAATGAACCATCTCCGATTACAGAGATTATCGTGTGCTTCTCACCGCGCAGATCCCTCGCCTTGACAAGTCCCAATCCCGCGGAAATGGAGGTTGAGCTGTGCCCGGTATCGAAACAGTCGCACTCGCTTTCCTTTCGTTTTGGGAAGCCGCTCATACCGCCGTATTTGCGCAGATTTTCAAAGCCGGAACGCCGCCCCGTAAGCAGCTTGTGGGTATAGGATTGGTGCCCTACATCCCAGACAATCTTATCCTCCGGCAGATTCAGACTCAAATGGAGTGCCATGGTAAGCTCTACGGCCCCCAGATTCGAGCCGAGATGTCCGCCCGTCACACTGATCTTCCTGATCAGGAACTCTCGAATCTCCTCCGCCAGCAGATTCCAATCCTCCGGATTCACATTTTTGATGTCGTTTTCCTTCTCTATCGTCTCTAAAATCATACATCCGCCCTCGCTCTTTACTTTATCCGTGTAATCAGACTGCGAATCAGCTCCGGCAAAAAGTCATTCTTCAGTGAATACTCTTTGACTAACGAATCCAGCAACGCAATCGCATGCGCCGACAGCTCCTTCTGCTCCTCTTGTGCCGCCTCTATCCCCTTCAGGGTAACATATGTCGTCTTGCTGTTCTTCTCGTCGCTGCCCACAGGCTTCCCGAGCACCGCAAGACTGCTTGTCACGTCAAGGATATCATCCTGTATCTGAAAGGCTATGCCAATCTCATAGGCCGCCTTCTCAATCAACGCGACCTGCTTCTCATCGGCACCGCCCAGCACCGCGCCAATCATCATTGCAGCCTGAATCAACGCCGCCGTCTTATGCGCATGGATAAAGAGCAGATGCTCCTCAGTAACCTTATCTCCTAAATTCTCCGCCTCAATATCCGCAGTCTGACCGCCTATCATTCCGTATATTCCCGCCTTTTGCGCCAATATCGAGAGCGCCTGCGCGATTCGCCCGGTGTCCGCTCCCTCTATGGAAAACGCCGAAATCGCCGTCTCAAAGGCATAATTTAACAATCCGTCGCCCGCCAGTATGGCCATCGCTTCCCCGTACACCACATGCGTTGTCTTGCGTCCTCTGCGGTATTCATCATTGTCCATTGCAGGCAGATCGTCATGCACCAGCGAGTAGGTATGCACCATTTCAATCGCCGCCATAAAAGGCTCTATCTCCTTTGAAACGCCGCCAAACAGCTTACAGGTCTCCGCCATCAGCATCGGGCGAAGCCGCTTTCCGCCCGCCAGCACACTGTAATTCATCGCCTCCGCGACCGTTCCCGCAAAGCCTTCCTCCTTCGGAAGGTAATTTTTCAAAAGGGTCTCTATCGCTTCCGCCCTTTTATTCTGTTCCTCTTTAAAATTATTTTGGAAATCATTGTTCAAACGCATCTAACTCACCATTTTCATTTAATTTCAGGATTTCCTTCTCCACCCTGGCAATCTTATCATTGCACGCCTGTATCAGCTTCATGCCCTCTTTATAGAGTTTAAAGGACTCCTCCAGCGAAACATCCTCATCCTCAAGCCGCCCTATCGCGGCCTCCAGCTTCTCAAAGGTCTGTTCCAATGTCAATTCCTTCGCCATATGCAGCCTCCTTTATCTCCTCGGTTCTTGCGGTAATCGTGCCGTTTTTCACATAAATCTTAACGCTGTCGCCGGTCTTGACCTGATGCACGTCCTTGAGAGACCCGCCATCCGCACGCTCGACATAGGCGTATCCCTGACTCAGCTTTTCCAGCGGCGACAGCCCTTTGAGTCGTTCCGCATACAATGCCATGCGGTGCCTGTCCCGGATAAGCACTGCCTGCATGAGCTGACTCAGCTTATCCTCCAAATCCATACAGTAATTGCGCCGTTCCTGTATCTGCCCTGCGGGACTCAGGTATCTTATATGCAGCTTCATCTGCTCCAGCCTGCTCTTCTGTCTGTCAAGCCGGATGCACATGGCACGATTGAAGGCATTCCTGTATGCCGTCAATCCGTCCATCAGCTGCATGTAATCATACACCGCAAGCTCTGCCGCGGCGGAGGGCGTCGGCGCCCGCAGGTCTGACACATAATCAATGATGGTCGTGTCGGTCTCATGTCCGACCGCCGAGATGACCGGCACGCCGCAGTCAAAGACAGCCTGCGCCACGATTTCCTCATTAAACGCCCACAGATCCTCAATCGAACCGCCGCCGCGTCCCACAATCATCACATCCACACCCAGGCGTTCCAACGCACGGATACCGTTCACAATGCTTTCCGGCGCCTGCTCCCCCTGCACGATTGCAGGGTACAGAATAATCCGGATATGGGGATTCCTTCTGGTCGCAATATTGATAATATCCCGCACCGCCGCGCCGGTAGGCGCCGTCACCACTCCGAGGGTGCTGATGTATTTTGGAATCGGCTGCTTATATTCCTGCTCAAACATCCCCATATCGGCAAGCTTCCTCTTCATTCGCTCGAATTTCTCATACAAAAGCCCCGCGCCGTCAAGAATAATCTGTTTGGCATAAAGCTGATACTTGCCGTCTCTTTCATAAACGTCAATCGTACCGCCAACCACTACCATCTGACCTTCCTCCATTTTGAAGGAAAGTCCGGCGCGGTTGCCGGCAAACATTACGCACGCTATGATTCCTTTTGCATCCTTCAGGGTAAAGTAAATATGCCCCGACGAATGATATTTACAGTTACTGACCTCTCCCTTGACAAAAATGGATTTGAGCATGAAGTCCTGCGTAAACATATTTTTGATGTAGGAGTTTACCTGCGCAACCGTATAAACATTCTGCATAGGACCTCCGTTTCCCTAACCGGCAAACTTCGCGAGCACGCCGTTTACAAAGCCGGAGGACTCCTCCTGCCCGAATTTCTTTGCGAGCTCTACCGCTTCATTTATCGCTACGCCTGTCGGAACATCCTCATCAAAAACAATTTCATACACTGCAAGCCGAAGAATTGTCAGATCCACCTTTCCCATTCTCCCGGTTGTCCATCCTTTTGCCCGCTTGTTTATCATGTCGTCAATCTCTTCAAGCTTCTCGATGATCCTGTTGCCCTTCGTCGAGATATACTGCATATCCTTGTCGGCTATGGGGACACCCTCGTCCTTGAAATACGAAAAGAAGAACTGCTCCTGCTCCGACATCTCGTCCTTTTCATTAAACTCTACTCGGAATATGAATTTGAATATCTGTTCTCTAAGCTCTCGTCTGCTCATTTATCTTTTCCTTAATCATGTGTTAGTTAGACTTTCCTTCCGCCATCTTAATGCCGACAATCCGGATATTGACATCCGCCACCTCAAAGCCGGTCATGGTCTCGAT
>CAMWYL010000107.1 GCA_947178465.1 uncultured Lachnospiraceae bacterium
GAGTTCTGTTATCCCTGCATAACCGCTGATTTGCTCCGTAAACTGCTCAATGGAAGAACAGTTCCTTTTTGTAGAAACTCGGTTTCTTGACCTTTGCCTTGCGCAAGCGGTTACAGATGGTGTGAAGCCCCGCGTCCTCTGATCTATACGCTCTGACGCTGTGTTAATATTCTGTTGTGATTATGGTAATGGTTGTTTAGGCAAACCGGAATTTATTTATATGGATAAACATTTACTATTCGAAAAATATAATATCCATGGTTTTCTTTTCCCGCATTTGGCTTAAATAGTGGTTTGAAAAATGCCCACCCCAATTGAAATCGTAAAGGACGATAGCTGTGTTTACACGACGTTTTAGTTTATCTGCAAATTTTGCTTTTAATAATTTAATAATTTTTTCCCCATAAGGGAAATCTTTAAATAGCTCTTCTGTCCTGTTGCCCATTATGCAGTTTTCCGATTTTTTAGTGTTTTTCATACAGAAAATGTTATACCAATTATACAGAACTAAAAAGTCCATTTCCTTGGTAATCCTGCCTTTAAATCCGCAATTGCACGTTTCCCCTTTCACTATAAACGAAACTCCCACCCTTTTCAAACAGACAAATAATCGGATTATATATCTCCATGCACACATCATATTTGGCATCCTTGTCCGCCAAGACAGCAGCTTTGATTAGATGAGGACCTGCCCCTGTTCACCACCGGAAGACAGAAAAAGTCATACGCCTTTGCCGTCAGGTTGATTTTCATGCCCTCGCATCAAAACCCCGTGTAATTCCGTTTTCGCTTTCGATTGCTTCTCATGCCGGCCCAATCCCGTAGTATAGGTAAGGATTTCATCACCGTTCTCGTCATACACATGAACTCCTCCGGACCGGACTCGGCTTCATACGGTTCGCCAAACAGGATGCAAAACCACCACTCGTCTGCTTCCCTTATTTCCTTCATATCCATTTTCCATCAGCGTTGTCCTATTCAACGCTGCTTTGATGACCTCGCTTTTCCGCAGGGTAACCGTCCCTTGCTCCCTCATCCGTCCAATACTGCTACTTCACCCGGATTTAGACAATCGGGAATATATTGGTGTTTTTCAGATTAGTATCCAAACTATTACATTCTATGCCGATTCCGTTTCAAAACAGTTTTCTGAAACAACAAATTTACTTTCTCGGCTCATGTCGCTCAGTCCTGAAAAGTTTTAAGTGCCTCTATCGTTTGCACGATCAAGTCATCCAATGACCAGCCAAGCATATCTGCACCTCGTTGAATAACTTCCCGGTCACATCCTGCAGCAAATCCTTTTGACTTAAACTTCTTTTTTACTGATTTTAATTCTAAGTCCCGCACACTCTTTGAGGGACGCATCAGCACAACTGCACCAATTAATCCGGTAAGTTCATCTACCGCATAAAGTACTTTCTCCATCTCATGCTCAGGTTGAACATCAACTGTAATTCCATATCCATGACTGGCAGTTGCATGAATAATTTTCTCATCAATTCCACGTTCTTTCATAATTTCCTGACTTTTAATACAGTGCTGATCCGGATATTGTTCAAAATCCAAATCATGTAAAAGTCCTACAATCCCCCAAAATTCTTTTTCATCTCCATATCCTAATTTTTCCGCAAAGTACATCATGGTTTTCTCTACAATCCGTCCATGCTGCAAATGAAATTCATCTTCGTTAAATTCCGTAAGCAAACTCCATGCCTCTTCTCTTGTCATCATATTCATTCCCTCATTTATTTTTTCTTTTCCTGTTTCCATTCATACATATCGGCCAATGTGATATTGTCAATTACAGAGTTGATTGCTTCGCTTAGTTTCTTCCATAATATCACATTTGAGCAGATGTCCTTTCTTTTACATCGGCTTCCGTTCTCTTCGACACAAGGTGCCGGAGCCAAATCTCCCTCCATTACACGAAGTATCTCTCCAACGCTGATATCCTCTGCATCCCGTGTTAAAAAATATCCACCACCTACTCCCCTGCTGCTGCTGAGCAGCCCATTTCGTTTTAAAGTGGCAGCAATCTGCTCAAGATATTTTTCCGACAATTCCTGCCTCTTTGCTACTGTTTTAAGACTGACCGGGTATTCATCCCTACATTCCAATATATCCAGCATAATACTCAATGCGTACCTGCCCTTCGTTGATATCATAAATGAACCGTCTCCCTTCCTATTGCCCCTCCGCCAAGGACTTGTTCACTCCGATAAAAAAACAATAGCCTGTCCCGGTTATTCACCCGACTTTTCATAAAGTTTTTCAGAGAATTCTTCTCTTTCCTCTATGTCATCTACCGGGGGTCTTAAGCCTTCCATCTGCAGATTGTTTTTCTTAGCATAATCCCACAATGCCGCATAGACAGCTTCCTCTGCCAAAAGGGAACAATGCACTTTTACGGCAGGAAGTCCTCCCAATGCTTCCTGCACAGCCTTATTTGTAAGCTTTAAAGCTTCTTCCACCGATTTCCCCTTAATTAACTCCGTTGCCATACTGCTGGTTGCCACCGCCGCACCACAGCCAAATGTCTTAAACTTACAGTCCTTAATAATCCGGTTTTCATCAATTTCCAGATAAATCCTCATGATATCGCCGCATTTTGCGTTTCCCACCGTTCCGATGCCACTGGCGTTTTCTATCTCTCCGACATTCCTTGGATTATTAAAGTGGTCCATAACCTTTTCGCTGTATTCTATGATCTGACTCATATTTCGCTATCTCCATTTCTTAATATTGTAAAACAACTTTGGAGCTTCCACTAGGCTTTCTTTATAAAATCTTCATAAAGCGGCGACATATTGCGAAGCCTCTCCACAATTTTTTTCAGTTCGTCAATTACATAGTCCAGCTCCTCTTTTGTGGTTTCATCAGAAAGTGTCAAACGAAGAGAGCCGTGGGCTATTTCATGGGGAAGCCCGATTGCAAGCAGCACATGGGACGGATCAAGCGAACCGGAGGTACAGGCAGAACCGCTGGATGCCGCTATATCCTTTTGGTCAAGCAATATAAGCAGTGATTCTCCCTCAATAAACCGAAAAGAAAAGTTAGCATTATTGGAAAGGCGCCTGCTCCTGTGTCCATTCAGTCTTGTATATGGTATCTTTGTAAGTACCCTGTCTATCAGATAATCCCTTAATCCGCTTTCATATTCACGCCTTTTCTCAAGTTCCCTCTCTGCTATTTCTGTTGCTTTTCCAAAGCCGATGATGCCCGGCGTATTGTGGGTTCCTGCCCTCCTGCCCCTCTCCTGTGCTCCTCCATGGATAAAGGAACCAATTTTTGCGGAATTACGGATATACAGAATTCCTATGCCTTTGGGACCGTTAATTTTATGTCCGCTTGCACTCAACAGGTCAATATTTAACTCCTCAACATCAATCCGCTCATGACCGTATGCCTGCACCGCATCAGTGTGAAACAAGATTCCGTTTTTGTGTGCAAGTTCTCCGATTTCTTTGATTGGCTGAATTGTTCCTATCTCATTGTTGGCGAACATGACCGTAATGAGTATTGTGTCTTTTCTGACTGCCGCTTTTAATTCATCCAGCTTTATTACCCCGTTTTCATCTACATCCACATAAGTGATTTCAAAACCAATTTTTTCTAAATACTCACAGGTATGCAGAATTGCATGATGTTCTATTGTAGAGGTAATAATATGTTTTCCCTTTTCACGATTTGCAAATGCCGCCGCTTTAAGCGCCCAGTTATCCGACTCGCTGCCGCTCCCCGTAAAATATATCTCTTCCGGTTTCGCATTCAGGAAATCTGCTACCACGGCTCTTGCGTTTTCAATCGCTTTTTTGCTTTCTCCTGCAAAACGGTATATGCTTGAAGGGTTTCCGTACAATTCTTTAAAATACGGCTGCATTGCTTCATACACTTCATCCTTTACCCTTGTTGTTGCCGCATTATCCAAATAAATCAATCTGCTCACTTTTATGTCCTCCTAAATGTTCATGTTATTACATACTGCTCACCATATATATATACGCAATTGCAAATCTTATAATTCCCATATACATACTATGTTATAGCTGTAAAAAAATTTCCCCTTTCTTGATTTACTGCTTGGTTAGCAGTCTGTCAAAATACTTTTTCCATATATACACAGACAAATCTCGGGTCTCCTGCCGTTTCCTCCTCGCCGTCCTTTTTCGGCTCAAGGGTTCGGGGATTCATGTCATACCTCGCTTTATATCCTAACTTTTCATAAAATGGAACAGCTTCTTCACGACTCGTAATGATTATCTTTTTATAGCCCCTCTCCAAAATCCATTCCTCGGCCGCCTCTATGCCAAGCCTTCCGGCTCCCAGCTTTCTTGCCATACTTATCGTTGCCACTCTCTCAATTTTTGCAAACCCCTTATTGGGATTGAGATAAATTCTATTGGTACTCAGCGGTCTTCCCTCATCGTCCACTACCAGAATATATTCCGATTCTCTGACGTCATCTGCAAATTCGCCTTCCAGAGAAAGGTGAAAGCCCAAGACCATGGCTTCCGTGCGCACATAATATACCCCGGCTCTTGCCCATTCTGAATCTACCCTGATTGCCCTCATTCCTATGCTTCCCATCTTATCACCATTCTTTCTACTTTATTTACAACAATGTCAATTACCGTGGTAATGACGCCGACCGCTACGATACCGGCAAGTACACATCTGTAGTCAGCAAAACTCTTATATTTCTCAATAAAATACCCAATGCCAAGGTTCATGCCAAGCATTTCCGCACCCGACAGGCACATGAATGCTCCCCGCAGGCTCTTCGAGATACTCCTGATAATCCCGGGCAGGCAATATGGAAATATCACCTTTGCCAGCATTCCCAGGGTTCCGACTCCCATTGTCCTTGCGGCCTCAATGATGGACTTATCAATCTGCCCGACTCTTGCAATCGTTCCCTGGAAAGTCGGCCAGAACACTGCAAAAAAAATTACCGCAATCGCTGCCTGCCTGAACGTGGAGAGAATCATGATCATATACGCCGAAAACATCAGCGGCGGAAGCAGCGTGATCGCATTAGAAAGTGGAAGCAGCACTTCCCTTACCCTGGGTATCCAGCCTGCCAAAAGACCAAGCAGGGTTCCGAGAATGACCGCCAATAAAAATCCCCAGAACAAAAGCTGCAGCGATCCCAGTATGTCCGCGACGATTTCTTGCGGTTTATCCACAAAGACATGAAACAATCCTTCGGGCGACGGAATCAGCAGATCGTTCTTTACTGCTCCCGCTTTGTAAGCCACCTCCCAAAAGACAAAAAAAGCGTACACGACTACTGCTATATCCGATGTACTCTTTTTTTTGTTCACATGTACACTCAGCGCGTAAATGACAAAGATCAGGCTCAGGGCAACGATATAAGCCGTGCTGTCATAGTACGCCTTATGAGCGGTAAAATAAGGAAGGACGAGGGTCAAAACGATATTGATGACAAAAAGCAGGGTAGCGATTCCGAATTCAATATACATTCCGGGCGCAAGCAAGAATTTCTTCATAATATCACCTCTGAATCAATGTTGTCCTCCACATGGGCATAGAAACTTGCTATCAGCTTTCTGTGAAGATTTTCATACTCGACGGTTCCAATCAGATTATCCCTTTTTCTGGGATGGGGGAGCTTTACATTCAAAATCGTCCGTATCTTTCCCGGTTCCATTACCACAATCCTGTCAGAAAGCAAAATGGCTTCGTCGATGTCATGGGTCACAAATACAACCGTCTTATTGTGTTCCATGCAGAGCCTTGAGACAAGTTCCTGAAGTTCAAGGCGAAGCTTGGGATCCACCGCCCCGAATGGCTCATCCAAAAGAAGGACATCCGATTCCAGTGCAAGAGCCCTTGCAACCGCAACTCTCTGTTTCATCCCGCCCGAAAGCTGTCCGGGGTACTTATTTGCCGCCCCTGCGAGACCCACGTTTGCAAGATACTCCTCCGCCTTCGTTTCCCGCTGCTTCCTGGTATATTTCTTCCCACTCTGCCGAATTCCAAAATCCACGTTTCCCTTTGCCGTGAGCCATGGGAACAGGGAATATTGCTGAAATACAACCGCCCTGTCAGGACCGGGCTCTGCAATTCTCTTCCCATCCAGAAGGATCTCCCCTGACTTTGCCTTGTTCAGTCCGCTCAGGAGCCCAAGCAGAGTCGATTTACCACACCCTGACAATCCCAAGATACATACGAACTCACCCTCTTTGATATCAAGATTCACATGCTCCAAAGCGGAAAACCTGCTTTTCTTGTCTATGTAGTCAAAAGACACATCTCTTATTTCCAGTTTATTGGGATTGTCCGATAAATCCCTGATCATATTTTCGCCCATGTTTCCCTCTCATTCAAGTCAACAACCTCGCTACCGACAACGGAGCATCAGTCAAACAGCGTCCCGGATAAGTATTTTTCTCCGCTGTCCGGTATGATCACCACGATGTTCTTATCTCTGTTCTCAGGCTTTTTTGCTGTAATTTCGGCTGCATACAGGGCAGCCCCGGAAGAAATCCCTGCGAGCACACCATCCTCCCTCGCAAGAATTTTCGCGGTTTCAAAGGCTTCCTCTGTCGTAACGGCGATTACTTCATCATAAACATCCAAATTCAGAGTATACGGCAGAAAACCTGCGCCGATTCCCTGTAGTTTGTGAGAGCCCGGTCTCCCCCCGGAGAGAACGGGAGAATCCGCCGGTTCGACCGCAATCACCCGGATATCCGGATTCTGCTCCTTCAGATATTTGCCCGCACCGGAAAGCGTTCCTCCTGTTCCCACCCCGGCCACCAGGATATCAACCGCCCCATCCGTATCCCGCCAGATTTCCGGTCCCGTTGTCCTGTAGTGCGCACGCGGATTTGCCTCGTTCGTAAACTGGCCCGGAATGAAGCTGTGCAGAATCTCTTCCGCCAGTTCATTTGCCTTTGCGATGGCGCCCTTCATGCCCTTCGCACCTTCTGTAAGCACAAGTTCCGCCCCATAAACCTTCAGGATGTTCCTTCTTTCGACGCTCATGGTGTCCGGCATGGTGAGGATGGTACGATATCCCTTTGCCGCCGCAACCGAGGCGATACCGATTCCCGTGTTCCCGCTTGTCGGTTCGATAATCACGGAATCCTTGGTGAGGAGCCCCTTCTCTTCTGCCTCTTCCAGCATCGCAAGCCCAATCCTGTCCTTGATGCTGCCCGCAGGATTAAAATATTCCAGCTTCGCCAGAATATTTGCGCTTAAACCTTTCTTCTCCCTGTAGCCTGTCAGCCTGACAAGCGGTGTGTTTCCCACTAAATCTGCCACATTCTCATATACCTTCATGGTAGTTACCTCATTCTTTACCAATCAATCCCTAAGCTTTGACTCGATTGTGTTGATTGTTGCATCCTTGGACAAAGTTCTATCCATGGGATTTCTGTCCGCCCAATCCTTTGAGTTCCACTTTGTCGTAGAGATGACAGACTGGTAATCTTGTACCGTCTCGCCTTCCGGATGCTTCTTGTATACGTTTTCAGGATCCTCTGAAAGCGCTTTTCTGGAATCGTCCGCCGCCCACAGTTCATCATAGGGAACCTGCGCGGCGATTCTTTTCGGATAACTTGCAAATATTCCCGGAACGTCATTCTTGGGGAATTCAAAGAAAGTGTACTTCTTAAAGACTTCCAGGCTGTACAGATCCTTCACATATCCCCAAAGGTTCTTGTATTCCGTAATACGCTTCTTCATCGGCCCTATGTTGTGGTAGTAACTTGTCTCCCAGCGGACCATGGTAACGTAAAGCCTGATGTCTGAATCCGTTATGTAATCGCCAAACAGAAATCTGTTGGTTTCAAGCCTTTTATCCAGCTTCTCAACCGACTCAAAGAAGTCATTATAAGCTTCGTCGTAGGCCTCCCAGGACTGGCAGAAAGCCATCCGGTAATGCCCGTTGTTTACGGTAGGAAACAGCCAATCGTTAAACTCGTCAATTTCTCTTCTGTACTTCACCGGATAAAGGTCCGGGACATCCGCCGGCTGAAATTTCCGGAACTGAACTTCGATATAGTTTGTCAGCCGATGATAATCGTTATTGACTGCCTTCTTCTCCTTTATGTCCACAAAAGCAGGCGTCGTAGCCCGCCCCGTGAAACCGGGATCTGCGTTTTTATAGAATTCGCTTAGAAAATATGCGCCACAGAGGGGATCCTTGTGATCCTTTCCATCCGCAAATCCGTGTCCGTATACGTTCGTTTCGCCGGAATGTGTTGTCGCCACATCGCGAATCACATCGGTAAGCCCTAATATGTCGCGTACGATCACAGGCCGGTTCGACCAGTGGCAGCCGTGTGCCCAGTAAATGGCATAGCGGCCTGCCTCCGCCCTGTTGTCATTCTCTCCGTCTCCAAACGGCTTGATGAAGGCATTGGGCTGCCTGATGAAAGCGCCTCTGTCATCGATCTCTGATCTTGTTTCCTTCGGTCTCGGATTTACACCGACCTCCTCGGCGTGCTGTCTTGCCTCTTCATCTGTATAGGGCACTCTTGCGGGTGCGCCCGATATGTTACATGTATTTTCCATTTTATGTTTCCTCCTCAAATAAATCGCTCGATAAATATTTATTCCCGCCATCCGGGAAAAGCACAACGATGTTTTTTCCTTTGTTTTCGGGTCTTTTTGCAAGGGTAACTGCCGCCCAGAGAGCCGCGCCCGCAGATATGCCGATCAAAAGCCCTTCCTTCTTAGGACAAAGCCTTGTGTATTGATAGGCGTCCTCATCCGTACAGAGCATTATTTCTTTGTATAGCGCAAGGTCTGTGATCGGGCAGACAGCGCCGCCCCCGATGCCCTGAATCTTATGAGGACCGGGCTCTCCGCCGTTCAACACGGGACACCCCGCCGGCTCTACCCCATATACCTCAATATTCGGATTCCGGCTCTTTAAATAACGCCCAATCCCACCGGACGTACCGCTGGTTCCCACCGCTGCCACAAAAATATCCACTTTACCGTCCAAATCGTTCCATATCTCCGGTCCGGTATGCTTTTCGTGAGCCTCCGGGTGATGGGGGTTTTCTCCCTGGGCGGGTCTGAATGCCCCCACTTTTTCTTCCAGTTCCTTTGCCTTAGATCCCGCCCGGGCAAAGCCGGAATCCTTTGGTGTAAGCTCCACTTCCGCCCCAAAGGCTCTCAGGATTTTAATTTTCTCCCTGCCGGCTCCTTCCTGCATGCAGATGACAGCATGGTACTTTTTTACCGCCGCCACAAGCGCGATCCCGATTCCGGTATTGCCGGAAGTTCCCTCAGCAATCGTCCCGCCGGCTTTCAGCTTTCCCTCGGCCTCTGCGGCCTCGATCATATTCAGCGCAGCCCTGTCCTTTACGCTTCCGCCGGGATTGAGCCCCTCAATC
>CAMWYL010000108.1 GCA_947178465.1 uncultured Lachnospiraceae bacterium
TAGTTTAAGTTGTCAGGCTGGGGGGATGAGAGACCTGCGGATTTTTTCTCTTTCCGGTAGGCGCTCGGAAGGATTCCGTAGCGCTTTTTGAAGCTGCGAACGAAGGCGTGCGACTCTGTAAAACCGTTTCGCATTGCGATAGATTCGATCGAGTCGTTTGTGGACAGCAGATCGGAGACCGCGTGATCCAGCTTAATGTTCATATAGTAAGAAGAAAAGTTAATTCCCATATATTTGTCAAAAAAGTTAGAGAGATAGGGAACAGAGAGCCCCTCCGATTCCGCCAGGTCGGCAAGGCTGAAATTTTCTGCGTAATGCTCCTGGATATAGTTGATGATGCGTGTCAGGCGTATCATATATTTTCGCTGGTTTTTCACGCTTTCTGTGGCAGGAACCTGAAAATGTGTCAACAGTTCGGAGACAAGATAGTAGCACAGTGCATAGTTCTTATATTCCGCCCCCTTTGCATTGTGCGCATTTTCCTTGACCATAGTGGCAATTGTAAAACGGATGCCGTCAAAATCTTTAGTATTTTTCTGTGTGGCACTGTTGCAGTCAAAGACAAGCTCCTCCAGATTGTCGTCAAACTGGCGGATACGCGACAGGTCAATCTGCAGGGCGATCATAGTGGCGCTTTCTGAATGGATTTCGTGGATATTGTTGGAATTGATCAGGATAATGTCCTCTTCTTCCAGCACATAACATTCCTCATCGATTGTGATTTTAATGCTGCCATCAAGCACCATCAAAAGTTCAAGGCTTTTATGCCAGTGTTTTGCGACAAAGCCCAGCCGGTGCATAAATATTTTAAGTGGTATATTTGGGGAAAATTCGATAATCTCATGTTTTTCGTCTACCATATGCATTTCTTCGTCCTCTGATCTGATTGCTCTATATTTTCTACAGTTTCTAAATCGGTACAATATTAAAAAATGTACATTGTATGGTCGCAATTCTTATTATACTCATGAAATCTATGATGTAAAGCACAGAATTGTATAATATTTAATCTCCTGTTTTTTAAAATTGCCAAGAAATGACAACTTTTTAAGAAACTTATTAAAAAGTGTACCCTAAAAGAAAAAGGAATCAACTTGGTAGGCGAGAGAAAAGAACCTATAATAAACACAGAAATAAGAGAACTGCGGCTAAAGCCGTATACAATCTATAAAGCAGGAACAGGAGATGAGTGCAGAGATGGCAAAGGCTACACAACATGAGTTAGTGATAGAAGTAAAAAATATGTGCAAGAACTTTGGACCGACCAAAGCGCTCCGCAATGTGGATGTTTCCTTTTACAGGGGAGAGATCCGGGGACTGGTGGGAGAGAACGGAAGCGGAAAGTCAACGATTACTTCCATTATCTCCGGAATGCAGAAAGCGACGAGTGGCGAGGTGTTTTATAAGGGGGCGGCATGGAATCCGGGCAGCATGGTAGAAGCACAGAAAGCGGGTATCAGCATGGTGCTTCAGGAAGCAAACACGATTCCGAACTGTACTGTGGCAGAGAATATTTTCGCCGGAAGGTTTGATGAGTTTTCCGTATTTGGCATCGTGAACATGAAGAAGCTCAATAAGGCGGCGCAGGAAATATTAGATTCCTTTGGAATATCCCATATCAAGGCCGAAGACAGCATCAACCGGTATGGCTTTGAGGACCGTAAATTGATCGAGATTGTTCGTTGTGTTTCGGATGATACGGAAGTCTTTGTGGTAGATGAGACCACGACAGCGCTGTCCATGGAGGGCAGGCAGCTTCTTTATAAGCTGATACATAAATTGAAAGATAATGATAAATCTGTCATATTTATCTCGCACGATATGGACGAAATATTAGAGCAGTGTACGGATTTGACAGTTTTGCGGGATGGTGAGATTATCGGACATTTGGATCGCAGTGAGATGGATAAGCCGAATTCCGAGCAGGTGATTCGCTATATGATGGTGGGACGTGAAATCGGTGATGCTTATTACAGGGAGGATTATGACAGCTCCCATGGAGATAAGGTGGCACTTGAACTAAAGAATGTGAGTCTGGGTGAGATAAAGAATTTTTCTCTGAAATTGCATGAGGGTGAAATCATTGGTTTTGGCGGGCTAAGCGGCTGCGGCATGCACGAGATTGGGCGAATTGCATTTGGATTGGAGAAGCCGGAGAGCGGAAGCGTGGAACGGAACGGCGAAAAGATTAAGGGGTGTTTTGAGGCGATTCAGTCAGGCATCGGTTATGTGTCAAAGAACCGTGACACGGAAGCGTTGATTCTCGAAGGCTCCATTCAGGACAACATTGTGCTTCCGTCGGAATCAGAGCTTTCTCATACGACATTTATCAGTCCCAAAAAAGAAAAGCAGATGTCAGACAAGGAGATTGCTTCTTTCCGAATCAAATGTGGTGACGGCAGGCAGTGGGTAAATACTCTGAGCGGCGGCAACAAACAGAAGGTTTCGTTTGCGAAATGGACTGCCAAGGGTTCCGATGTGATTATCATGGACTGTCCTACAAGAGGTGTTGATATCGGCGTGAAGCAGTTTATGTATGGTTTGATTGCAGATATGAAGAAGCAGGGAAAGTCGATCATACTGATCAGTGAGGAGATGGCGGAGCTGATTGGTATGGCCGACAAGATTATTATCATGAAGGACTTTGCAGTGACAAAGGAGTTTATGAGAAGTAAAGAATTGTCCGAGACAGACATGATAGAGTACATGATTTAGGAGGGGCTTGTGATGAGTGAAAAGGAAAAAGTGACACCGGCAGATTTTTTGAAACGGCATGTCTATGATATTGCAGCGTACGCTGGTCTGATAGTGACCTTTATACTGTTCCTGATATTCAGCGGAAGTCGTCTCTCTTATAATATGGCGACAGTGCTTCAGGCGGCTTCAGCGTATTCAATCATTGCCTTAGGTGCGGTGTTTGTTTACTCCATGGGATATATGGATGTCAGCGTGGGGCAGCAGGTTGGTGTTTATGCGATACTGATGATTATGATTACGAATGCAATGGGAGGAACCGCGTTTGGCGTGGTGATAGGCTTCCTTGTCATTCTGGCACTCGCACTGCTGTGCGGTGCATTTAATGGTGCGGTTGCAGTGTGGTTAAAGCTTCCGTCTATCGTGACATCACTGTTTTTGATGTTTTTCTTCACCGGGGCGCAGCTGCTCCTGATGGAAAGCACAGGGACAAACTCGATATCTATTCAGGCAACGATCAAACCGGCGGACCGAAATATGTACAATGTTATGCTGGTGCTTGCGATTATTGTAGTTGCAATTATTGTTACATATTTCTTTAAATTTTCCAAGCTGGGAAAATACACGAGGGGAATCGGTGCAAATGAAGTGACAACAGCACAATGCGGAGTCAACACGACCAAATGGAAAGTAATTGCATATATGGCATTTGGTGCGTGCGTGGCAGTGGGTTCCTTTATCATGCTGACGAGGACAGGAAGCGCAGGCAAAGGAACAGGAAGCGGCTATGCAATGGATATCATGATCTGTCTGATCTTGGGAGGAATGCCGTTATCCGGCGGTATGAAGTCCAAAGTCAGCAGTGCCCTGGTCGGTACATTTACTTATGTGCTTCTTACCAATGACCTGACGACAATGGGTGTGGATTTAAATCTGATCAATTTTGTAAAGGCAGTCATTTTTATTGCGATCATTATGGTTACTTGTCGGAAGAGAGACACAATCTTACCGAGATAGGTGTTTACTGCAGTTATTCAGCAGAGAAACATAGATTATTAAAAACAGGAGGAATGGAAATGAAAAAGGCATTATTAAAAAAGATTTCGGCAGTTTTACTTGCAGGTGCAATGGCAGTATCCGCAGTTGGATGCGGTAATAGTGGCGGAAACACTTCAAACAACAATGCGGCATCCACTGATTCCGGTACAGGGGCCGGTGATTCGGGGAGTGCGCCTGCCGTGGAGGGAAAGAAATGTACGATTGGAGTCGCGTTTTATCAGGACACAGGTCTTGCGGTGGATTCCACGAAAGCATATCTGGAGTCGCTTTCAGATACATTGAATGTGAAGTTTACGTACACGGTTCTGACGCAGACTGACGAGGCGGCAAATCTGACAAAGATTCAGGAACTGATATCATCGAACGTAGACGGCATTATCTGTACCATGGATTTAGGCATGACCTCTATCATTCAGGAGTGTGAGGCGGCAGGTGTTTACCTTGGTGGTTATCTGTGTGATTATGATACTTCCTTCAATACCGCATATGATCAGGTATTTAAGAGTGAATATTTTGTAGGAACCGCGATAGATGGGCAGAGCCCGGATGATGTTACAATCGGAAACAGTATGTTTGACAGTTTAATTGAATACAATGAGCGCAATGCGGATGCACCGATTACACATGTATCCATGGCAATCTTCCCTACATGGGCATTTCCGTCACAGCAGACAGGCGCGGATCAGTTTGTTGCAGCGGTTGAGGCGTACAATGCGACTGCCGAGACACCGATCACGGTAGATCCGTTGGATGAGGAGAGTGATGTACTGGCATTTGCACCGCTTGACACGACATATTTTGCAAAGCATGCAGATTCACAGGCGATTATCTCATTTGCAGCCGGAAGCGCTTTTGTGTATCCAACGATGGTTCAGGCAGGGGTGGACAGCAGCCTAAAGCTCTTTACGACCGGATTTGACGGTGGTGAGGAAGCAAACTTCGGAACAACAGGAAATGGGACCTATCAGCAGAATATGGTGACAGCACCCGAGTCTATAACATATCCTTTGGTATTGTTGCTGAATAAGATTAATGGTGTATCATTCCCGGATCAGCCGGCAGAGGCAGAGCGTATCAGCACGGCACAGTATGTCATCAACAGTGATGAGGACATGGCAAAATTCCAGAAAAGCTGTTTTTATACAAAGAACGCAGCAAATGCAATGTACACACCGCAGGATGTCCTCAATATGACAGCTTATGGAAATCCGAATGCGACATACGCGGACTTGAAAGGAATCCTGTCTTCAATGACAATTGACAGCATCAAATAAATAATGAATTGCAGCAGTGATGAGGGTGGGGAGTATTCCCCATCAGCATCATCATGGAGGTAAAATATGAAAAATTCGGGAAATATCATCAAGAAGATAATTTTATCAGCAGTTTTTCCAATATTGATGTTTGTGGTGATGCTCATCATTACTGCGAGCAATGACAAGTGCTATGTAAATGGAAAGTTAATATTTTTGAGCACGGACTTAATCCGGCAGGTGATTGTCAACTCCTGTATGACAGTCTGTGTTGCGTTGGCAATCTGGCTCCAGTTAAAAAATGGCAGGTTTGACTTTTCGGGAGGCGCTTCCATGATACTGGCAGCCATTATTGCAGGAAATGTCGGATTAATGACAAACAGTCCTGTGATGGCGCTTTTAGCGGCAGTTGCAGTGGGGATCGTATTGAGCTGTGTGACGGCCTTTATTTACATTGTGGGGAAGCTGCCAATCATCATCTGCACCATTGGCATGACACTACTCTATGAGTCGTTGACTTATCTGGTGTTTGGCGGACAGGGAATCCGTATTTTTTACTCACAGGCACATACATCTGTATTTGGAAGGATTCCGGGTGTCCTGGTACCGACAGCACTTGCGGTTGCAGCATTTGTGATTTTTACCTATTTTACGGCAGCAGGCAGAAAGGGCAAAGTGCTTTCAAACAACCAGCGCGCAGGTGTCAATATTGGTATTGACGAGAGAAAAAATGTATTTGTTACATATATTTTTACAGGAATTATTATCGGGTTGGCGGCAATCGTGTATGTATCGCAGAATGAGGTGACACCACAGTCGGGACTTGCAACTTCGGGGATTATGTTTTCCTATATTGTTCCGGTATTCATGGGAACGTTCATTGGACTTGCAAGCTGTGATGTTGTCGGAATCGCGATTGCGGCAGTTGGAATGGAAATTATGAACTATGGCTTGAACTGTCTGAATTTAGGGGCAGGTGGCTGGCAGCAGATTATTATGGGAGTTTTTGTTCTCGGGTTCTATACGTTCTCTGCGCAGTCAGACAAGATTCAGGCATTTGTCAGCAGATTGACAAAGAAAAATACGACAGCGGTATAGACTGTCAGAATATAGATTGAGGGTAGCGTATGATAGATTTAAAAGCAAAACCATATTATTTATCAGATGAGGATATCCGCTGGGTGGAAGATACAAAGGCGTCATTGAGCCTGGAGGAAAAGCTGGGACAGTTATTTTTCCCAATCGGATATTCTCCAAATGAGCAGTATTTACAGTATGAGATTTTAAACCGCAATCCGGGTGGACTGATGTTCCGAACCGGAAAGACGGAGGAACTGTTTTCCGCATATACATATCTGCAGGAGCATGCAAAGGTACCAATGTTTTTGGCTGCAAATCTCGAGGCAGGCGGGGATGGCATTGTCGAGGAAGGGACGGCATTTGGGAAACAGATGCAGGTTGCGGCGACAGGGGATCCGGAACAGGCATATCGTTTGGGAAAAATCGCATGCAGTGAAGGGCAGGCAGTGGGCTGCAATTATGCGTTTGCTCCGGTAGTTGACATTGACCGGGATTACCATAATCCGATTACCAATGTGCGCACCTACGGTTCGGACAAGGAGATGGTAAAGGCGTGTGGATTGGCATATATGCGTGGGGCAAAAGAGTGTGGTTCCGCAGTGTCCATCAAGCATTTTCCGGGAGATGGCGTCGACGAGGTGGATCAGCATATCCTGACAAGTGTCAATTCCCTGTCTTGCGAAGAGTGGGATGCGACTTATGGTGACATTTATAAGACCTTGATTGAGGCGGATGCCCTGACAGTGATGGTAGGGCATATTGCGATGCCGGCATACCAGAAGAAGTTTAACCCCGGTCATCCTGATAAGCTGATGCCGGCTTCCCTGTCACCGGAGCTTTTGAAAAATCTTTTGCGTGAGCAGCTGGGCTTTAACGGAATGATCATCACAGATGCATCACCGATGGTTGGTTTCTTATGCGCGATGGATCGGGAAAAGTCAGTGCCATACTGTATTGAGGCCGGCTGTGACATGATCTTGTTCAACAAGGATTATCAGGAAGACTTGGAATTTATGGAGCGGGGCTATGAAGCCGGAATTCTTTCCGAGCAGCGGCTTGATGAGGCAGTCACCAGAATACTGGCGGCAAAAGCGGCATTAAAGCTACATACCAAGCGCCAAAATGGTACCTTGGCACCCAGGCGTGAAGATCTTGGCATCATTGGCTGTGAACAGCATAAGGCGTGGGCAAAAGAGTGCGCGGACAAGGCTGTGACTCTGGTGAAAGACACACAGAAGCTTCTTCCGATCTCACCCCAAAAACACAAGAGAGTGCTTTTTGAGATTATGGGCAAGTGTCCGTCAGAGGAGCGGGTAGCCAAGCGCTTTATCGAGGATATGGAGCGTGAAGGATTTGAGATGATTCGCTATGAGGAGGAGGTATTTGACTTTTCCAAGCCAATGCGTTTCGAGACAGTAACAGAGTTTCGCAGCAAATATGACCTTGTCATTTATATCGGGAATGTAGAGAATGCCTCCAACAAGACGACAAGCCGCCTGAATTGGCATGCACCTTATGGCGCCGGCAACAATATTCCATGGTTTGTCGAAGTTGTGCCAACGCTGTTTATCTCACTGCAGAATCCCTATCATCTTGTGGATGTACCGATGGTGAAGACTTACATCAACGCGTACTCTAACCATGATATGATGATTGATACTGTTGTGGAGAAGATTACAGGCAAGAGTGCATTTATGGGGAAAAACCCTGTAGATCCATTCTGCGGAAAAGAATATCTGGCATATTAAAAGACGGGCTGTCGCACAAACCATAATGGGGCGGCAGCCTTTTATGCATAGGGATGCGTTATAAAATGAGAAGAATGGAGGATCACTATGGGATTTGGTAAAGATTTTTTGTGGGGAGCTGCCTCGGCAGCACATCAGGTGGAAGGCGCTTATAACGAGGACGGAAAGGGACTGGGAATTTGGGATTATTTTGCACATCAGCCGGGGCATATAGCACATGGCGAAAATGCTGATGTTTCTTGTGACCATTATCATCGGTACAAAGAGGATGTTGCCCTGATGAAGAAGATTGGATTGAAAAGCTATCGTTTTTCTGTCAGCTGGCCGCGTGTGTTACCCGAAGGAATTGGTGCAGTGAATGAAAAGGGGCTGCAGTTTTACTCAAACCTTGTAGATGAGCTGCTGGCGGCAGGGATTGAACCGCTGGTCACACTTTATCATTGGAATCTTCCGTTGGCGCTTTATGAGAAAGGCGGTTGGAAGAATCCGGAAAGTCCGAAATGGTTTGAGGAATACACGAAGGTAGTTGCAGAGCGCCTTGGTGACCGTGTAAAATATTGGATGACATTCAATGAATATCAGATGTTTGCGGGATTGGGGATGTCGATTGGGGCAATGGCACCATTTGAGACCAATGATTTAAAGACAATGCTGGAAATATCCGCAAATATTTTTCGCGCGCACGGAAAAGCAGTCTCTGTACTTCGCAGCTGCATCAGTCAGCAGGTGATGATCGGCATGGCACCTACAGGAAATGTGTGGCTTCCGGAGAGCGAGGATACAAAGGGAGTGGAGGAGGCAAGGGCGAAGTCCTTTGCAATATCAAAAGAAATGTTCCTGTTTGGTAATGCGTGGTGGGGAGATCCAATTTATCTGGGACATTATCCGGAAGGTTCTGAGGAGATATTTGGCGATCTGTTACCGGAGCTTTCTGACGAAGAGTGGAAAGAAATCTCACAGCCATTGGATTTTTACGGTTTTAATGCCTATGAGGGAACTGTAGAATATCCTGTGAGAGAAGACGGATATAATACGTATGCTTATCAGGGAAGTCCGAGGACGAGTATGGGATGGAGTGTCACGCCCAAGGTTCTTTATTATGCGCCCAAATTTTTATATGAGCGGTATCAAAAGCCTATTCTTGTGACAGAGAACGGAATGGCAGGTATGGACTGGGTAGCCTTGGATGGAAGGGTACATGACTATCACAGAATTGATTTCCTGAACCGTTATTTATTGGAATTGGAACGTGCAGTGGAGGATGGCATTCCGGTAATCGGGTATCAGACATGGTCTGTTATGGATAATTACGAGTGGTGCCATGGCTATGATATGCGATTTGGGTTGATTCATATTGATTACCGGACACAAAAGCGCACCTTAAAGGATTCTGCTTACTGGTATGGAGAAGTGATTGCAACAAACGGGCAAAAAATACATGAAAAATATCATGAAAAAGAGTAAGGGGATTGGGGGTTGACCATGAAACTTATTGACACGAAGCTTAATGGAATCAGGAA
>CAMWYL010000109.1 GCA_947178465.1 uncultured Lachnospiraceae bacterium
ATGACAACCCGTTCATAACTGCCAGACAATTTTCAATCAGGCAGTTAAGTGGCGCTGACTTAATCTGTATCGGAAGGATTCTCACGATCACCTGTAATAAATGATACTTCGTCTTTTTTGTATTCACTGCCCTTGTACTCATAAATACCACTCCCTCTGGGTCTCAAACATTTCTGCATATTGGCCGTTTCTTGCCATCAATGCTTCGTGCGTACCCCGTTCCGTGATTTTCCCTCCATCAATGACCAATATTTCATCCGCCAGCTTGGTGGAGCCAAGACGATGACTGACAAATATCGTCGTTTTCCCTTTCATCAATTGTTCGAAGTCGCGATACAGATTGCTCTCACTGATCGGATCCAGTGCAGATGTCGGCTCGTCAAGGATTCTGACAGGTGCGCGGCTGACCAGTGATCTGGCAATGGCAACGCGCTGCCACTGTCCGCCGGAAAGATCCTGACCGTCCTTTAAGATTTTTCCCAAAGGAGTATTGATACCATCCTCTAATTTGCCAATCACTTCATCCAACCCTGCGAGATGTGCCGCTTCCGCTTCCTTACCTGTTGAATGCACATCACCAAGCGCTATGTTGTCCTTCATTGTTATGTAATATTTCGCAAAATCCTGATATACCACCGAGAACATTGCTTTCACCGTGCGAACCGGATATTGGCGCAGCTCTTTTCCATTTACAAATATCTCACCCTCGTACTCTGTATACAATCCGGTAAGCAGCTTGGTGATGGTTGTCTTACCGGCACCGTTTTTTCCGACAAACGCATAATGACGTCCCGTTTCGAGCTTGAAGGATAATCCATCCAATATGTATTCCCTGCTGCCGGGATAGCAGAAGCGCACATTGTGAAACTCCAGGGAATCAATTGAAATCGGGTCAGCATCCGGTTCCGTTAATGCATCCTCCGCTTCACTCAGTGCAACAAACTCACTGAAATCCTTCATATATTCGCCGGCACGCGAAATATTCTCAAGGGAGCGTGACATCTGGAAACCAAGCTTCTGAATCATACCAAATACGGCGCTGACGATACCCATGAACATACCGGCTGACATCCGGCCATTTACAACAGGACCAATCAGTGTCAGTGCGACCAACAGGGATATTAAAGCCAGCAACATACTTGAGCCCTTCGAAATCATAAAATTTTTGGCGGTTACCTTAACCTGTAATTTCCTTCCGGCCTCATACTGCTCCTGCCATACGCGGTTGACAGTATCATTATACCCGAACAGGGTACGTTCGTCCACATTCTCACGTCCGATAAGCACTTCTCCAAGATATTCCGTGCGTCTGTTGAACTTTTCCGCGTCACGTTCCGCCTGATAATTTTTCTTTCCTGCTCTTACAGACAGCCAAAACATTGGTACCGAAAATAAAAAAATGACCAGTGCTGCCCACCATACCTGCGATACAATCAAAACAAATACCGAGGCAATTGATACAATAATCTGAGCAAACTGTATCAACGCATCCACGCCGTCCGTAACTGCTTTCACAGGGTCCCTGGATACACGGGAAATCAGCTCCCAACTCTTTTCATTTTCAATATGCTTATAATCAAATGCCGCAAATATCTTTACAACAGCCGGATTCAGGCTGCGTTGGAGATTGACGCTGACTCTCGAAGCCGTTAATTTGGCCACGGCGCCTATCGTATTCACGACGCCTAATGTTATTAACACAAATACCAACGCCGGATAGATGTCCTTATATGGACGTGTATGATTAAGTATTGCTGTCGCAGTGTCTACAAAATTCGCGGTGGCAACGGCTGTTACTGCCGTCTGCATAATGGATTGTGTAATCGGCAGGGCTGCATACAATACCATACAGATCGGCGACGCTTTCAATGCTAAGCTTAGCACATCATATGATTTGTATTTCTTTTTCTTCAAGGTCATTTGATAAGTCCTTTCTTTGCAAGCAGATTGTTATAATCTGTTTCAAGAATGCAATTGCCTATTCCTTTGATTCCGGTAACAATATCCGCGTTTGCATCCACAAACAGCTGTTTCGTCGGATAGTTCAGCGCTTTTGCCACATCTGACAGCATAAGATATACGTTGTTTCCATAAATTATTTTGGTTGTGAATTTGGTTTCCTTTTCTTTTGCCATATAAATATTTTCCCCATATGATAAATCGTACCGCACACTTTGATAAGCCCTATATAATTTTTTCAGGGCTTTGTAAAAGCTGCTTTATGTATAGTGTAAACTATGTCCCAAGGTCAAGGTCAAGCGGGGAATAAATGTCCGATCGGACTGTATGATTTGGAAGAACTGTTTATGAACAATAAAATGAGAAGGGCGATTGCTTTGTTACACCTTCGCAATCGCCTCCGACAACACATACTCCTCCAGACTCCGCCTCAATTGCCGACATTCCGGATAATCTCCCTCTAAATCAAATCCGCAGAACAGCAGACGGGCATTCCCAACCTCCGCCTCAAATAAAGGCGATACCAGCGTATTGTCAAAGAAGTTCGGCACTGTCTCGATAATCGGCCGCACTTCACCGCAAAAACCGTCCATATCGACCTTATAGGCACTGTCCATAACAATCCCGACAGAGTGCTCAAGCAGCTTTTTCCACTGATAGTCCGGATACTGCCCCGTCGGAAAATGCGCAAGCGACGGATGCGCCGCATCAATCATCGCACCGCAGGGCTTTGATGACGGAAAATGCACCGGTGACCAAAATACCGGAATAAAGCTTCCTTTTACGGGATTGGGGAAGCATTCTCCCGTCACAATGGCGCGTCCGCCTGTCCGTTTGATATCCTCCAGCTCCTCCTGCGTCCGTATATACCGAATGCCCTCCGGACTGCTGCCGGGAACAAACACAAAGACCCGCCATGAATTCCGGTACGCACCGACGCGGACCTTGACTGTAAGCTGCGCCGACTCCTGTATTCCTTCTAATGGCACACAAATTCGGGCTTCCCTTGTCATGCAGCTGAAAACCGGCTCTCCTCCGCGGAAAATCTCCACCTCATACTCCGGCTCCGTGATTTTCTCCTCCCCAAAGTCGTAAAGTCCAAGCTCCGCTGTAAGGCATTCTTCATTGGTAAAAATTCTTTTTGCCTGAAACAGGGGCACTACGGGTCCCGCAAAAGCCCGAAACTCTTCCGGATCAATCAATCCCTTGCCGTGATAAAACGCGTCAAGAATCCCCACCGTCGCGGTACTCTGTCCCGTGTAATCACTTAACGACAGCAAACTAAAGCCGCCCATCCCTTTCGTTCGCAGCGCGGCCTCGATATCCTCCTTGTACAGCTTCACTGCCAAGTCACCCGAAGCCTTGATATACTCACTTAACCGATTATATACGCCCTTTTCCAGCATATGCTTTTTGATTGCGTCCAAATTCACCGGCAGCATGTTTCCATTATAGCTGTCGATTAAATCCACATCGGGATACACGCAATACTGCCCTACCTCAAAGGATAGCACCGGCACCGGCGTCTCTTCCACCGCCTTTTCGTATGTAAGACACGTGTCTTCACTCACTTCATCATGATAGGTCTGTATCCGCACGCGATTGCCGGTGGCCTCAAAGGCACATAAATAATCCTCACAGGGCAAAACCGTATGATCAAAATTGCTGGTCAACGTATAAATCCGCCGTTTGTCATACGCCCGAATGCAGGTTGTGATATCCTCCAGCAGTTCAAAATCCCCCAGATTTTCATTCCCATTGGAGAACATCAGAAACGACGGGTGGTTTCCGTAGGTCTTGGAAATCGTCATTGCCTCCTGTAGGAAATACTGCCTGTGAATGGGGTCATCCCCGGCCTCCAGCACACACACATCCTTATTCAGCCATAGCGGCATTTCCACGGACAAATAAAGCCCCAGCTCGTCCGCTGCGATAAACGCGCTCTCAGGCGGACACCACGCATGGAACCGTACATGATTCAGCCCATAGTCTTTGATACATTGAAAACGCTCTCTCCATGTAGCAACATCCATCGCGGGATATCCGCTCACGGGAAAAATCGCGCACTCCGTCGTCCCGCGCAGGGAAATCTGCCTGCCGTTTAGAAGGATTTTCCTATCCTCCGTTTTTACCATCCGCATTCCGAAGCGAACCGACTTTGTATCTGCCGCAATGTCACAGAGATACGTTACCTCCAAAGTGTATAAATCCGGGTGGAATTCACTCCACCAACATATATCTTCCATGTCAAGCCGAAAATGACTGACCTCCCGCGAGTGGTACAGCTTTACGGGAAACCGCCCATACGCCGCCTGACTTCCAGAGGAATCCGTCACACGCAGCTCTATCGTCGCATCCTTTCTCTCATGTGGTTCAAAGACGTCGGAGGTCTCCACCACTTTCACATCGATTCCCGTCTCATCCGGATACACCTGAATACTTTCAATATGGAAAGTCTCTTCATATTGCAGCTCCACCCGCCCGATAATGCCGTTCCAATACCCTTGCGTATCAATACTGTAGCCGCTTGCCATCGTACCAAGATTTACAAGGTCGCGGTTGTCAATTTTCAGGGTAAGCATATGCGTTCCCGCCGTAAGCCTCCCCGTCAGATTATATTGGTGCGGCGCGGACAGCTCTATCACCTGCCTGTCGATTTTCACATCATCCAGCCACAGCTCCGACGCAATGTTCACGCGCTCCAGAAACAGCCGCACACATTTTCCCTCACACTCCGACGGCATGGTAATATCCCGTTGCAGCCAGAGAGGTGCGACATATTCAAATTTTTCCCGTGGCGCACGCACCGCTTCCTTGGAAATTTTATCATAATATTCCTGTGGTCTGCCGATACCGTTCTCGCATGTCGATCCCGGCAGGATAAAACCCTCCTGTGAAAACCGCTCCCCTGCAAATATATAGGAAGCCTCTTCGTCCGTCCTATATCTCCAATTTCCGCTTAAATCTATCGTCTTCATATTGCCTCCGCTTCTGTGATTTCCGTTACTTTCTGATTACCTCACTTAATGTCCGATACAGCTTATCTACCTCCACAGGCTTAGACAAATGCCCGTTCATTCCGCATTCTACCGACTTCTTTAAATCATCGTCAAACGCGTTTGCCGACATGGCGACAATCGGTATGGCAGCACAATCCGCCCGTTCCATGCTCCGAATCACGCGGGTTGCCTCCAGGCCATCCATCACCGGCATCATAATATCCATCAGTATTACATCATATGTACCAGGCTCTGTGGTGCGGATGCGCTCAACTGCTTCCTGTCCGTTAAATACACAATCCACCTTGAAATTGCGCTCCTCCAACAGACTCTGCGCAATTTCCGCATTCAACTCGTTATCCTCCACTACGAGAATATGCAGACCGTCAAAGGAAATCTCCTCCTCCCGGACCTCAGCTTCCATATTTTCACCAAGCTCCAGCCGAATCGAGAAGCTGAAGGTGCTGCCCTCGCCAAGCACACTTTCCAATTGGATACTGCTGCCCATCATCTGAATCAGGCGGTTGCTGATGGAAAGCCCCAGACCCGTTCCACGAGCCTTTGAGGGGCTCATGCCAGCCGCCTGTTCAAAGGAACGGAAGACTCTTTCCTGATCCTCCTTTGCGATGCCAATTCCCGTATCACGCACCGCGAAAGAGACAAATGTTTCAGAATTTCCTTCTGCATACTCCTCATGTACCGTCAGCGCGATTTTTCCGTTTACAGGTGTAAACTTCACCGCATTTCCCAGAAGGTTGATGAGCACCTGACTGATTCGCAGCTTATCCGCCACAAACCGGCTGTGCGTCAGCCGGATATCCTGCTCGAACACAATTGCCTTCGCCGTTGCCTGCGGCAATATCAGCTCCCCGATGGTATCCAGCATCTCATATATATCGAAATTTATCGGCTCGAGCTTCATCTTGCCGCTCTCAATCTTGGACATATCCAAAATATCATTGATCAGCCCCAGCAGATAAGTTGAAGAGGTTTGTATTTTCTGCAGGCACTCCATAATCTGCTCCTGCTCTTGACCCTGCCGCAGGGCGATTGCCGTCATACCGATAATAGCATTCATCGGAGTACGAATCTCATGACTCATACGAGACAGAAAATCAGACTTTGCTTTACTTGCAATATCATGCCGCTGCTGGTTTAGCTGACCCTGAATCACCCTGCCAAGCTCCGCAAGGTTCTGATACTCCTCCGGATTCTCCAAAAGCTGCTTCCCAACACCGAGAATGCAAATATTTCCCATATAGCTCCCATTGTCGTACATCGGCAGCACCACACCGCACTGCCCCGCCGAAACGCCCAGAAAGCACTGTAACCGCTCCTGCGCACTGTCCTCCTCGGAAACATAACGTACCTCGTCCTGTCCCAGCCAGTCAAGGAAGGCCATGCGCTCCTCCTCTTTGTACGGACGCACGTTTTCAGCGACCGTTTCCCCATCCTTATGCCATTGATAATCCAGATAGTTGGAATGAAAGTCAGCGCGCAGCACAGATACCAATACATCGCTTGCCTGATAAGTCCTGCCAATCTTCCGAACCATCAGCAGCATCTGTCCGGGGAAATCCGCTCCTCTGCCAAACAGATTCAGTGCCAGCGATGCGAGGTTGATGTCCTCGCCGTAATCCAGGGTACTCACCTCACGCCTCTGTAACGTGGGTAAATTCATGCGCTCCTTCTCCGGCAGGTCCTCAAAAAACATATATCGCATAGTCGCGCCGGAACCCAAGACTTTCCGCGCCTGCTTCGCCATGCAGATCAGCGTCTCCGTACTCTGCCCTTTCTCCGCACAGGCCAATCCGGCATGTACAGCAACATGTAATGCCTCTCCCCCAAAGCTCGCGGTAATTTCCGCCAACAGGTTCTCTATAAAATCAGCCGCCTGCTCCCGGGACTGCTTTTCCAGCCACAGCACAAACTCATTCCCGTCAAGGCGCAACGCTACCGTCCGCCAACAGGTCTTTTCACTAAGCTCCTTACAGCGGCTGCGGGTTATCCTGCCCATTTCCTCCAGAATCATATCCCCGAAGAGAATACCGTTCTTCTCATTGGCTTCTGTCAAATGGTCCAGAAACAGGTTTACCATTACGCCGTCATATCGAATCCTCCGGTGCTCATGAATTTGCTGCATGCCGGCACCGAATTCATAAAGTCCGGTAACACTGTCCATTGTGGTTTTCCTGAGCTGTTCCGCTTCCTTTTCCTTCTGTTTCTGAATGTCACGAATGCTTCCCACCAGCTTGCGCCGCTTGCCGTCCGTATCATAAACCGCATTACCCGAAATCGCCACCCATGTATACTCCGACTGGTCCGGCCATTTCATCCGGAATTCCACAAACACCTTATCGGAATCGCTCCGCATCGCACGGATAACCGCCGCGCGGTCGTCGTCATAAATATAGCAGGGGTCAATAAATCCGCTATCAAATTCGTCACACTTCCATACGCCGCTCTTTGTCGCGTGATTTACGATATCTAACATATGGTTTTGAAGGTCATAGGAAAAGAAAATATCCTTGCTGGATTCCAACGCCACCCGGTAGCGTTCCTTCTCCTCCAGAAGAATGTTTTCCGCCTCCTTCTGCTTCTCCGTCAGGTCGTTCACCACGTCGTACAGTGCGTCTATCTCCAAAATATTCGACGGCCTAAACTCCTGAAGCCCCGCCCTTCCCCGGCTGATACAATGCATCAGGTACTGTACCGGCTTCGTCAGGTGTCTTACCAGAAAATAAATCCCGAACACACCGAAAATCAGTCCGATCAGAATGGCAACCACCATCCATACATAGAGCTGACGGCTCATCCCGAAAAGGGCATTTTCCGTCTCCAAACCCAGAAGTACCCATTCCGTATTTTCATAAGGCACATTGTTGCTGTACAGCTTCAGCGGGTACATTACGGCATAAATATGCTGATCATCCAATATGGTATCTTCTACCAGAGAAATTGTATCATAGTCCGTATCCCGCAAAAGAAAACGGTCGTTCCCGGTTCGAACCAGATTGTAAAGCACACCCCTCCCCACCAGTGGCGCATAGCTGCCATCCTGCTTCCGTACTGCCAGCATATAACCCGACTGTTGGGAATCGTTCAGCTCCGCTATTGGAAAATATTCATACAGCCTCCGAATGGAAATTTCAACACCCAACACGCCGTATACCTTTCCTTTATACCGCAGCGGCAGGGAATATGTTATCATCTCATAGGAATCCAACGAATCCTTTTCCAGCAGGAAGGGCATGGACCAATAGCCTAAATCCTTTGTATCCGCGTCCGCATACTCCGTTCCGACTCTCCACGGCTCATAGAAAAAATCGTCAGCGGCGTTCTGCCCCCACCCGTCCATATGAAACCGCGTCGTCCAATTGGTATCCAAGGGAATATCCCACCTTCTGGACAGATACTTGCTTCCTCTTTCCAGCAGCAAATCCGAATAATTTGCGGAGATATTATCCGGTTCAGAATTACGGATAAAGAAACCGTCAAACTCTGTCGCATCCGCGTCGTCCCCCGTCAGGACAATAAATATTCCTGTAGTGGTATTCCTCTCCAAAACGTTAAGACATTCCGGAAAAAGCTGCTCCAAAAGCCTGCTCTTAAGCTCCCCTGATTGCAGGAACTCATCCAATTCCACATTCTCGCTCTCCAGAAGCTCCTCCAAAAGCCCGGTCATGAGCGCTTCCTGCTCATTGACGGATGCCCAACGCTGATTCATGTCGTTTTGCAGAATCACCCTTCTGTTTTCCACTAACCGCCCCATCATGCCGATGGAATACTCGTCCAGTATCCTCATCGTCCTGCGAACCACCAGCGTGCCAATGGTGATGATGCTTTGTATCATCATAATGCCAATCAATGGAATCAGAAACATTCTAAATATAGTTGATTTTTTTCTCTTTCGATCTTTGTCATCCATTCTCATCCCTACTTGCCGATTGTATTATTTAACGCATCACAAAAAGAACGATACCACTCCTCAAAAGCCTGTTCTGTCACATAAGGTGCTGCTGCCTCCTCCAGACTCTCTCCCTTCTCCAATGCCGCAACCACTCTTGCGCGGTCTGCAGCCGCCTTGTCTGCAAGGTTGTACTCCAACACCTTTCTTGCGGCAGAGCCGTTCTCAAAGCTCTTGTTTGTATACAATATCAAACTGTCCATTTCATTAAAAATCATAGTGAGGCATTCATATGTTTTTGGTGCAACCTCCAATTGCCTGTCCGCGATAATCTGATCCAGCTTCTCAATAC
>CAMWYL010000110.1 GCA_947178465.1 uncultured Lachnospiraceae bacterium
CATTCGTATAGCCCTTTTTCTGAAGGCTTCTCACAATCGCCGCGCCCACAAGCCCTCTGTGGCCCGCCACGTAAATCTTATCCGACTTCTCCATCCTCATCCATCCTCCATAATTCCGCTCTGCAGAATCGCAAATATGTGCGGAAAATGCTCGTATTCCGAGCATTCTGTTAAACCTTTTTTTGCTGCCTTAGTGTTTCTTACCGGTTTCTGTTACGGTACTCCTCGCTTGACATTCCCGCAATCTGTCTCAGATCTGCGTCCATCATCATGGAAACAAGTCCTCTGAAATCAACCTTTCTCTTCCAGCCAAGCTCCTTCTCCGCCTTCGCCGGATTTCCCCAGAGGAACTCCACCTCCGCCGGACGATAAAATTCCGGATTTACGTCAACCAACAGCTTTCCTGTCTCTGCATCGTAGCCTTTCTCATCCACGCCCTCGCCTTCCCAGCGGATATGGATACCGAGCTCCGCAAAGGCCGCCTCCACAAACTGACGTACCGTGTGCGTCTCATTCGTCGCCAGCACATAATCGCTAGGTGCATCCTGCTGCAGCATCAGCCACATGCCCTCCACATAATCGCCTGCAAAGCCCCAGTCTCTCTTCGCGTTCATATTGCCGAGAGACAGCTTGTCCTGCTTTCCGGCTATGATATTGGCAATTGCCAGTGTGATCTTCCTCGTAACAAAATTCTCCCCACGTCTGGGTGACTCATGGTTAAACAGAATCCCATTGCAGGCAAACATGTTGTAGGACTCCCTGTAATTTACGGTGATCCAGTAAGAATAAAGCTTCGCAACGCCATAGGGACTCTTCGGATAAAACGGCGTCGCTTCGCTCTGGGGCGCCGTCTCCGGCAGTCCGCCGAATAATTCCGAAGTAGACGCCTGATAATATCTGCAATTCCCGCCATTAATGCGAATCGCCTCCAACAGCTTGAGGGTGCTGACACCGGTTGCGTCCGCGGTGTATTCCGGCACCTCAAAGGATACACCTACATGCGACTGTGCCGCCAGATTATATACCTCTGTCGGTCTGATTTCCCCGATAATCCGCATCAAATTCGAGGAATCCGTCGTATCTGCAAAATGCAGGAAAAACTTTACCTTATTATAGTCCGAACGAATCAAATGGTCGATGCGCTGTGTATTGGAAATACTGTGCCTTCTGATCAGCCCATGCACCTCATATCCCTTTTTCAGCAGAAATTCCGCAAGATAAGAACCGTCCTGTCCTGTAATACCTGTTATCAATGCAGTTCTATTATTCATTCTTAAAGCAATGCTCCTTTCCATATTTCAACAAGATTTAGCGATAGTCCTTCATATATGCCGCGATTGCCGCTTCCCAATCCGCAAACATATGGCTTGTCGTAAGCTTCAGCATATAATTTTCCAGTACGGAATGCATCGGACGCGGAGCGACCACACCTGTCTGATTTTTAGTGTATTCCTCTGTCGAAACTGTTTCCACTGTCGTGGATTTCCCTGCAAGGCGGTATATTTCCCTTGTAAAGTCCGCCCAATTGGTCGCGCCCTCACAGGTGCCGTGAAACAGTCCGAAATTATCGGTAGGAAGGAGATGCACAATCGCCTTTGCAAGCTCCTCCGCGCTGGTCGGAGAGCCATACTGATCTCCCACTACCGTTACCTTATCGTGAGTTTCCGACAATCCCAACATCGTCCTTACGAAGTTCTTCCCGTCCCCGTACAGCCATGCGGTACGGATGATAAAATACTCCCTGGCAAACTCCTTTACAAAGCGCTCCCCCGCGAGCTTTGTCCTTCCATATACGGAATTCGGAGCAGGTGTATCAAACTCCGTATAGGGCGTAACGGAACTGCCGTCAAACACATAATCCGTGGAAACGTGCATGAGCTTTGCCTGATGCCTTGTCGCCGCAATGCTGAGGTTTCTCGGACCGATTGCATTGATCCGATATGCATTGTCCACATCCGTCTCACACCCGTTTACATTGGTATGCGCCGCACAGTTGATAATCGCATAGGGCTTTACCTCACCGACAAACGCATTCACCGCATCAATATCCGTAATATCAAGAGCCGACACGGATGCACCTGCATCCGCGGATACATCCGCGGATATATCCGTATTCACACAGGTGTACTCTCTGCTGTCGTCATAAAGCTTTCTGATGGCCCGCCCAAGCTGTCCGTTACAGCCGGTCACAATGATCTTCTTCATCCTTACCTCCATGTTCTCTGCGCCTTTGCCGGTCCCAAGCGCTTTATCCCTATTTTCTCTCGCATAATCCCAATCTATTCACTTCCCGGAAAAGTGTCCGTATTCCATGCCGAACACATGATAATAGCCCGAATGAATATCCTTCGGGCTACCGATCCGCCATTTCTTCGCCAAGCCCGTTTTGAACTGCCTCGACGATTGCAGCCAAGGCCTGCTCCTCATCCTGCCCATCACATAAAATCTCTATTTCATCTCCGCTCTTTATGCACGCACCCAACAGGCTCAATACACTTTTAACATTCCCTGTCGTATCGCGGAACCGAAACGTTATGCGGGATGAAAACTCCATCGCCAGTTTACTTAATGTACCGGCCGGACGCAGGTGCAGCCCCGTCGCATTTCTGATTACTATCTTTTGGCTTACCATCTTATCTCATGCTCCTTTCCGTTGAAAGAACAAGCTTCCGTGGCCTTGCAATACCGGAATCTCAAAGCATCACATTCTGAATCAGCTCCGCCAGCTTCTTTGCTTCTTCCTCTATCATCTGCTGGTCCTTTCCCTCAATCATCACACGCACGAGCGGTTCCGTACCGGACGGACGAATCAGAACTCTTCCCTCTCCCGCAAATTTCCTGTTCACAGCCTCTATCGCCTCCGCAATCTCTGTGTATTCCATAAAGCTGTCCTTCTTGTGATTCGGCACCTTGGCACCGACGAGCGCCTGTGGCAATACCGTCATAATGGAGGCCAGCTCCGAAAGCTTTTTCCCGGATTCCACAATTACCTGGAGCAGATGCAACGCACTCAAAAGTCCGTCACCAGTTGTATTTTCATCCAGGAAAATAATATGCCCCGACTGCTCACCCCCAAGGTTGGAGCCGATTTCCAGCATACGCTCCAATACATAGCGGTCGCCTACCTTGGTCTGCTCAATATGAATACCGTTCTTCTCTCCCATCAGGAAAAAGCCGAGATTGCTCATCACAGTCGCGACAATGGTGTTGTCCTTCAGCTCGCCCTTCTGCTTCATGTGATTGCCGACAATCGCCATAATCACATCTCCGTCAATTCGGTTCCCGTTTTCATCGACTGCTAACAGTCTGTCTGCATCACCGTCAAAGGCAAGGCCGACATCCGCCTTTTCATATACAACTCTCGCCTGCAGTTCTCCCATATGCGTAGAACCGCAGTTTGCGTTAATATTGGTACCATCAGGATTATTGTGGATGGCTACGATTTCCGCGCCAAGCTCCTTGAGCGTTTCCACCGAAGTATAATAGGAAGCTCCCTCCGCACAGTCCACAACGATTTTCATGCCTCTTAAATCCACGGACACCGCGCTTACCGCATGATTAATGTATTCCTCTCGCGCGTCCGTGCGGTACTTGATCTTTCCGACGCTTGCACCTGTCGGGAACCGGATATCCTTCATCCCGCTCTTGATCAACGCCTCAATCTCATCCTCCAACGCATCCGGAAGCTTAAAGCCGTTTCCGTCAAAAAACTTGATCCCGTTAAATTCCACCGGATTATGGGACGCAGATATCACCACACCTGCATCCACTCTGTATTTTCTGGTAAGATACGCAATCGCCGGTGTCGGTATCACCCCGACATACACTACGTTCGCGCCGACCGAGCAGGCCCCGGCCATCAGAGCATTTGCAAGCATATCTCCCGAAATGCGCGTATCGCAGCCTACCATCATCGTCGGCTTATGCGCCTTCTCCTTGGACAGCACATAGGCGCCCGCCTGCCCAAGCTGCATTGCCAACAGGGGGGTGAGCTCGTCATTTGCCACTCCCCGCACACCATCTGTACCAAATAATCTAGCCATATCCTATCCTCCAAATATATTATCCTTTATCGGCATAAAGCTTACTCGATATCCTCATTGTACTGCGGGTCCTCCAATACAATCGTCATTCTGTAGGTCCCCTCAAGCGTTACGTTATCCGGCAGATTGAAGCGCAGCTCCCCGATATAGCTGCCCGCCTGCCATTGCTCAAGACCAAGAGACTGCAACAGCGCATCCATATCCACTACGCCGATCACAGCCTCCGCATTGACCGCGTCTATCGCATCCTGTGTGCCGGAAATCCTGATCTTATACGGCTGCGGGTTCTCATTATCAAACTCCCGAAGCGTCAGGTTAAATCCCTCCGGTGCGGTCGCTGCAAAATTCCGTACGGGGATTTCCAGTTCCCTTGTCACCAGCGCTTCAATACCGATGGTAACGCTGACGTTACCGCTAAACTCACTGTCCGCAAACTGCGTATTTGCAGGAAGATATTTTTGAATATTAATAATAGTCGTAAAGTCCTCCGTCTTATCCCTGAGACTGAGTGCCGAATCTGCTATTGTAAGCTTTGTAATCCCATCCAATACGCTCTTTCTTCCCGCAATCGTAACCGTCTCCGGTACACTTATCGGATCTTTTGCGCTCATCACATAACCGGAAGCCGGTGAATCCGAGGTTACGAAGTCAAGCGGAATCTCCTTGGTCGGGAGAATCGTGACCGTTATATTTACCGCCGAAATATTCATCTTAATAGAGCTGCTCTTAATCTCATTGTTATCAGCGTCATACAGCTTAATCTCGCCGCTCGTAATAACATCCGAAGAGTAACCGTTCACATTCACCACGGCCTCCGCATGATCAATTTGCTTTATCAGCGACTCAGGTCCCGAAAACCGCACGACATTCTGACTCGGAGTGATTCCACTCACGATATAGCCCTCCGCCGGCTCTCCTGACGTGGCAGTCAGAATCGGCTCCTCACCGCGTCTGATATCCTCTATGGAAAGCTTCACATTCTCTATGCTGCTGGTAAATTCCAGCTCTGAATTATTTCTGGCGCTCGAAATCTTAATCCCCACCGTGTTCATAAAGGTGAGCTCAGCCATATCAGCCTCGGCACGAATATCGTCTCTGGTAATATCCTTTAAAATCGAGCTTTTTCCCCTTACCCATACATTGGTGGTATTCGTATTGTCTATAATCTCATAAACCTTTCCTTCGCTTGTAATTTTGTTCTCATTTACAATCTCTACGGGTATATTGGTAAACAGCTTACTCGTCACGGGATCATTGATATTGTCTACCACAAACCACAGACCGCAGGATACGATAACCGCTAAGAGCTTCAGACCGAAATTATGCGTAATCAGCCCTGTAATTTTATTGATTTTGTTACTTTTCATCCTTAGCCCTACCTTTCCAGAGCCTGCGCTTCTTCTCCTCCACTTCCTTGTTCTGAATCATATGAAGTTTCTCTCTTAGTCCGTTTGCATCAAGGTTCCGGTACAGCTCTCCCTCATAGGTAATGCTTACATTGCCGGTTTCCTCCGATACAATAATCGTAAGCGCGTCCGTGACCTCCGATATTCCCACGCCCGCACGATGTCTGGTTCCCAGCTCCTTGCTGATTTCCATGTTATCACTCAACGGCAGATAACAGGTTGCGGACACTACCCTGTTGCCGCGTATAATAACCGCCCCGTCATGCAGCGGCGTGTTATGCTCAAAGATATTGATCAGGAGCTGGCTCGAAATCACCCCGTCCACCTCAATACCCGTTCTCTCGTATTCCGTGAGAAGGACATTCTGTTCGATAACCATCAGAGCACCGGTTTTCACCTTTCCCATCTCAAAGCTTGCCTTTACAAGGTCATTGACGGTTTTGTCGGAAAACCGTTCATCCGTCGGCTTATCAAAGGAAATCAGATTCGGCAAAAAGTTCTTCCGCCCAAGCTCCTCCAACGCCCGCCGAAGCTCCGGCTGGAGAACAACCACGATCGCCATAACCGCCAGGCTCAGCACATGTTCCACAATCCAGAGGATTGTATTCATCTCGAATAAAATCGCAATCAGAATAAACACCAGAATGATAATGACGCCCTTCATAAGCTGCCACACTTTGGTGTGTTTCACCCATGCCATAATCTGGTACACCAAAAAGGATATAATGATAATCTCCACTATATCCACACCTCTGATATTTAATCCCTGCAAAGATAAAGACAAATAATGCGACCGAAAGCGTTCCAATAACATGTTCATCTAATCTAATCCCTCTTCTGCTGCCTTACCGCCTTCTCAGGCACTCTTATGGTTTTTACTCTCTTCTGAGGCGCCGCAACCGTATTTTTCGGGACAGCCTTCACATAATAATAATACTCGTCATCTTCGAACTGTACGAGCTCCGTCCTCGAATAATCCACGTTAAACACGAAAAATTCGAGCACCTTGGCCAGCAGCACTGACACCACGTTCCCCGCAATAACCCCGACAATGGAAATATTGGTATTGTATATCAGATCACCGACCAACAGGATCAGAATGTTCGCAAGCGCACCGGTAATCATGGCAACCGTCCATGAATAATCAATACGCAACCTCCGGATAAAATATACCACCAAAAGCGTTATTGCAAAGGCCGCAATTGCCGCAAACATTACCTTGTTCTCAAGCATGCCGTCAATCACATAGCGGAACTTCTGCAGCGCACCGTCCTCCTCAAAGGTACTTAGCACCGAAGCACTCTCCGTCATATAGTGAATCGTATAATATACAATGACGCCGCAGGACACGGACACGATCGACACCGGCGTTCCCACAAGCCCCATTGCAATCGGCATGATATACGGTATCTTCAACATAAAGCAGAGCGGTGTCAAAAGAACCGCCAGCGTATCACGCGGCGAAAATCTGAAATACAGAATAAATAACAGCAAAAATACCGCCAGCACGATTATCGCACACTCAAGGGAAAATGTATATATATGTCCCAGTGTTACGACAGCCGCTGCCAATATAATAAAATTCATCGGTAAAAACGAGCACATCAATGATAAAATCAACACTACCGCAATATTTTTCAACTGACTCATATAACCGATTGCGTTATTTATCATTAGTATTGACACAAACGCCAGTAAAAATTTAAGTATCGGCGTAATATACAGCTCGTATTTACTGTAGAAATTTCTCAACTGTTCTCGTACCACCAACAGGTTTGTCATTATCGTTCCCTCACCAATCCTTATTTCTATTTCTTATACTCTTTATCATAGAGGTATGAAAGCTTCTTCAGGTTATTATAATATGTCTTCAGGCTTTTTTTCGCTCTCGCGTAGCGATACATATACACCCCATATGAAATAAACGCATAAACAATTACAAAGACCAGATACGCAATGATGACATTTTTACCAAACTGCAATAAATCCATCTTATATATATCCTGCATAAATGTTTCAAGGTCATAAAAGATGAACATTGCAAAAACAATAAAAAAGCCAATCGTACCGCTGATAATGGACCGAATCACCTGCAGCCCAATATAATCACCACGAAAATAGCTCCCTATCGACACGTTTTTTTTGCCTTCATTCGCCTCATAGGATGCCATTTTCGTCATTAATTTAATTCTTTCTTCATTTAACATATGCTTTCCTTATGCGCGCTTTTTCCCGGACAGCCCGAATGTCCTATCTGTCCAAAAAGCGCATTTTGCTCCCTGTTTCCTGAACCTTTTTCGGCTCCTGCCTGACAGGCTTGGGCTTCTCTATCACACTGGATAAATTCTTCGTGATATTGTTCTTGCACTTCTCGCAAAATCTTCCGGAACGAATCATCTCTCCACAGTTTTCACAGGGAAGCTTCACCGGTGAATCAGAGGTAAACTCCAAACGCTCCTCCCGAATCCACTGCTGAATCTGTCCGACCTCTACCTCGCACTCCTCCGCAACTTCCTTTATGTCCGCCTGCGGATGCTCACGGACATATTTTTTTACGTCCTGGAACTTCTCCTCCAGCTTCTCCTTACACGCGGGGCAGATTGGCATACCTGCTATATGGTTGAACAGTTTCCCGCATTTTCTACAATTTCGTACATTCATTGAAATCCCTCCATTACATTCCTTCTCCGATACAGAGTGTGATAAAATATACCTCCCCTGCACCACGGCGTTTTAATTCCATAGCAACTGCATCCAATGTACTACCTGTTGTAAAAATATCGTCAACAAGGATAGTTTTATTTAATTTTACAACATCTGACGGAATATGGAAAGCCTTTTTCAAATTATTTTGCCGTCCGGCTGCATCTAATTCCTTTTGCGGGACTGTTTTCCGCACCCGTTTTACCAAATTTGCATACATTGGTATTCCGGTCAGAGTCGACAGCTCCCGCGCTACAAGCTCCGCCTGATTGTATCCGCGCGCCCTTTGCCGGGAGCGGTGCAACGGAACGGGAATGATCGCGTCCGCCGACAACGCCGCGATTTCCCTCCTGAAATGCCGGTAAATATCCTCCGCATAGAAGGCCGCATACTCGCACCGGTTGGCATATTTAAATCTGTAAATGCTCTTTTGCATGCTGTGGTAATCATAAAGCGCCATCCCCGCGTCAAAAACATGGGGTCTGCGCGCGCAGTCACTGCAGAAGACCTCCGCTTCATTCCTCAGCTGCTTTCCGCATTTGCGGCATCTCGGCTCCCCGACATATTGTATCCGTCCCGCGCAAAGGCTGCATACGGCGCCCTCTCCGACCGGCACGATGTCGTCACATACCGGACACCGCCGCGGAAACAGAAGGTTTTTGATGCCCTCCGTTATTCTTCGTTCATTATTTCGCATATTCTATCCTTTAACCCTGTGAATCGTTTCTGTTCGCTCTCATTCTCTATCATCTGCCTCACCGTATCACTGCTTCCGAGAATCGTAACACAGTTCTTTGCCCTTGTCACCCCCGTATACAGGAGATTTCGGTTAAACAGCAGCCTCGGACCTGTCAAAAGCGGGAGGATGACTGCAGGATATTCACTTACCTGCGACTTTTGGATCGTAAT
>CAMWYL010000111.1 GCA_947178465.1 uncultured Lachnospiraceae bacterium
ATGTCTGGTAAATCGGCACTGCCCGCGCGTCCGTCACCGGATCAGGCTGCTCCTGTCCTACATGAAGCTGTAAAGTCTCAAACCGTAAATTTCTATCTGCATAATTTTTCTTACTCATACTGTTTCCTCCTTATGAATGTCTATGGCTGAACCGTTATCGGTATCGCATTATATCCTTATTGTAATCTTTCTTTTTCTAAAAATATCCTCACCTGAAAATAACATCGGCAGCACATTCGCCATACCATCATTTCGTTCTTGAATACTGTATTCATACGGTTCTCCTTTCATGCAGGATTGTTTTATATAATTCCTATCTGTTTGCTATGTTTTGTATAATACCACCATATTCCTAGTATGTCAATAGGGATTTTGTATTTTATTCCACTTCTTTCTCTTCTATATCATCAACAGGCTTTTCCAGCCCCTCAATCACAATCCCGTTCTTCTGTGCATAATCCCACAGGGCAGCGTGAATCGCCTCCTCCGCAAGCAGCGAACAGTGTACCTTCGCCGGCGGAAGCCCGTCAAGCGCCTCCAGAACCGCCTTGTTGGTGACTGTAAGCGCCTCCTGCACGGTCTTTCCCTTTACCAGTTCCGTCGCCATACTGCTTGTGGCAACTGCCGCGCCGCACCCAAAGGTCTTAAACTTCGCCTCCTGAATAATGCCGTTATCGTCTATATCCAGATATATCCGCATAATATCACCGCATTTGGCATTTCCCACCGTTCCTACGCCGTCGGCATTCTCTATCTCTCCCACATTGCGCGGGTTGTTAAAATGATCCATCACCTTTTCACTGTACATATGAATAACCATACCTTTCTATAACACACTCTTCTGCTTTACAAAATCCTCATACAAGGGCGACATATCGCGAAGGCGCTTTATAATCTCCTTCAATCGCTCCACCGTAAAATCCAGCTCCTCCTTCGTATTCTCCGCCGACAGCGTCAGACGCAGTGAACCATGCGCAATCTCATGCGGCAGTCCGATGGCAAGGAGCACATGCGAAGGGTCCAGTGCACCCGAGGTACACGCTGAGCCTGAGGAAGCACATATCCCCTGTTGGTCAAGCAATATCAGCACGGACTCTCCCTCAACAAACCGAAAGCTGAAATTCGCATTTCCCGGAAGACGTCTGTCTGAGTCTCCATTTAAGCGGCTATATGGAATTTCGGACAGCACACGACCAATCAAATAGTCCCGCAGCTCCCGTTCCTTTCGAGCATTCTCCTCCATCTGCTCCCCGGCAAGCCGTGCCGCCTCGCCCATTCCGACGATGCCTGCCGTATTCAGCGTTCCCGCCCTGCGTGAGCGTTCCTGCGCACCGCCATGCAAAAAGGCGCCGACGCGCACGCCCCTTCTGATATAGAGACAGCCTACTCCCTTGGGTGCGTGGAGCTTATGCCCGCTCGCACTCAGCATATCAATATGCAGTGCATTTACATCCAGCGGAATATGTCCGTAAGCCTGTACTGCATCCGTATGGAACAGAATCCCGTGCTTTTGAGCAAGCGCACCGATTTCCGCTAACGGTTGTATGGTTCCAATCTCGTTATTGGCCGCCATCACCGTAATCAGTATTGTATCCGGACGGATCGCCCGTTCCAGCTCCTCCATGCGCAGCAGGCCGTTCTCATCCACATTTACATAGGTCACCTCATATCCCTGCTTCTCCAGCATCTGACAGGTATGAAGCACCGCATGGTGCTCTATCGCGGAGGTGATGATATGTCTGCCCTTATCCCGATGCGCCTCTGCCGCCGCCTTTATCGCCCAATTGTCCGACTCGCTGCCGCCCGAGGTAAAATAAATCTCGTTCGGCTCTGCACCAATCAATGCCGCAACCTGACGCCTGGCTGCGTCCACCGCCGTCATGCTCTTCCCCGCAAAGCTGTATATCGCGGAGGGATTTGCATACTGCTCGCAAAAAAAAGGCATAATCGCCTCAAAAACCGCTTCTGACACACGTGTTGTTGCCGCATTATCCAGATAAATCATTTTATTACCATGCTCCTTTCTCAGCCTGCAGGTTTGTACCGGCAGGCACAAACATTCTCCTCCCACATTAATAAAAGCCGCATTATCAAATACTTCCTGCTATATGACATAATCGTGAACCGCTTTCTCTCGCTCTATGTCCAGCAAATCCTGTAATGTTGTGTTATCAATGACATTATTAACCGCATCATAAATACGCTTATAAATCTCCACTGTCGCACACTTCCCGCTTCTGCCACAGGGAAGCGCGTTCTCTGCAAGGCACTCCACAGGCGCAAGGGACCCCTCTGTGAGTCGCAAAATCATCCCAACCGTGTATTCCTTCGGCGCGCGCGCGATCTGATATCCGCCCTGCGCACCGCGCGTGCTGCGAACATATCCCGCCTTATTGAGAACGGCGATAATCTGCTCCATGTACTTCTCCGATATTTCCTGTCTTGACGCAATATCCTTCAATCTGCTGATTTCGCCTAAATGCCCCGCAAGATCCATCATTATCCGCAGCGCATACCGCCCCTTTGTTGATATGGTCATAAGCCGCCTCCTGTCAACGAAATTTTCTTATACTTCATATATAGCACTCAATTCCTATTATGTCAATAGGCTTTGTTGGTAATCAAGTCTGAATGGCAATGCAGAATACCACAGCTTACAGCGGCATCCACAAAATCAACACACCCACCGCTGCACCCAACAACATTGGCTGTATCACCATGATAAGAAAGAATACTGCACTGTTTCTCTTGTAAAAGCGTTTCTCGCGAAGGTCGAGAACCGCCTGGGCAGCCCCCTGAAATCCACATAAAATCACGCTGACCACCACAACAAGAGACTTCGGAAACGCCGTCCGGGTCTGCGCCTGTTCCTGCTCTGTCCCCAGACGCTCGATCCGGAACCGGAATGTTGTATCTGCTGACAATTGCTTCTCAACCGACTCCGTCATGCTGCCATACCGTATTCCGCCCAAGCCCTCGCTTTGGGCCATATACTCCTCAAACCACTGCAGAGAAGCCGGCTTAAACAGGATGTTGAAAAGCACCTCATCCACCAAGCGCGCCACCACCGCGTCCCCGTCCTCATATACCGTAACAGCGCGATTGGCCTTTCCTGCTATCAATAACTCTGCAATCCCCTCCGGAAGGATATACCCGCATTCCGCCTTATCACGCAACACCATTTGGCGGACAGCCTCCTCGCTGTCACACACGACAAAACGCACCAGACCGTTATAGGCGGACAGCTCCCCGTCAAGCGCTCCCGTCTCATCATACACCGCCGCGTATATCACCGTGTCTGTTCGCTCCTCAATCCCGACAACCGCCGCGGACAATACCACGGTTGAGAGCAGGCAGACCCACAGGCTTTTCCGATGCAGCAGACGCTTGAACAAAACCCATGAGAATGTATTTGTAAGGGGATTCCAAAATGACGGTTGTGTCGTTTTCTCCTTTTGACTTGCGGCCTCCTCCCGCCCCAAAATGTGCATTACCCCCCACGTCAACACAAGGCAAACCACACTCCAAACGGCTAGTCCGCCCACTGCATTCCACAATCCCTGTGTACCTCCCGTAAAGAGCATTGTGAAAAAGCACCGCATATAAGCCGCGGGCAGCTTGCTTCCGATTACGGTGATTCCCCTCGGAAGCAGTACCGCGGGAATCATGCAGCCTGTCATATAGCCTTGGAACAGCGCCAAAATCCCCAAGACCAAAATCGCGCGTTGAGGCGCGTCCACAAGCTGATAAACAAGCTGAAGATATGACGCCGTAAAAAGCAGCAACATCAACGCTGCGACCACATATTCCGCACAAAACACAACGGAAAGCTGCGCGCGCAGCGGCTGATAAAGCAGCGAAAGAAACGGTATCGCCCCAATCAGCGCAAGCAACGACAGCATCGCCAAAATGCGGCACCCAAGCTGCCTGAAATACGATATTCCGAGCTGCCTTGCGGCAATCCGCTGCCAAAGTCTGCCGCGCTTACAAAGCGGCCCGACAAACAGCCCCGCGACAAGCATATACACAGTCAAAACCGCCCCTGCGTAATAGACTGCGTAGGTGTTATTCTCGGTCAGCGACAGCCTCACCCGCTTAAACAGGCGCTCTCTGTCCGAAAACACTCCGAGGTTAAAGCGATTGATGTCATTATACATTTCCTGCAGCCGCTGTTCGACAAGCTCCTCCGGCAGAGACTCACGAAGCCAGGGGCGCAGCTCCTCTGTCGCGTAAATCTCCGCCTGCGCCGTCTGGAGCATTCCAACCGCAGCGCTTGCAAACTCCTCAAATATTTTGCTTGCGGTCACGCCCGCTCTCGTACCGTTTGGCAGATACAGCACGGCCGGGGCATTACTTCCCCGCAGAATCTCATTGACAATATCCTCCGGAAGCACGACAAGCGCAGCCAGCGCGCCCTCCTCAAGAAGTGCCTTTCCCTCCTCCTGCGTCATCGGCTCCAGCGTACAGAGTGATTTTACCGATTCCATCTGCTCCACGTAGGCAACAGCCAACGCAGTCAACGCGTTTTCCTCCGCCACATATCCGATGCGCATCGGTCCGGAAGTCTTCTCCGCACCCGAACGGGTATATTTTCCGACACAAAAAGCAGTCATACCGACCGCCATGATTCCGATCACGACCGATATAACCGCTCTCCTTAAAATAAGGGGCAGCATCAAAGCCGCCCGCTTATATTCAGTTTTTAACCAACCTCTGACTCTGCTCTTATCCATATGCTTAATAATACAGGGAAGACGACGAACCAAACAGCAAATCCTCAATCTCCTCCTCGGTCAGGTCGAAGATATTGATCGAAGTCTTCGGCACCTCTATCACCTTATTGGTAAATTCGCTTATAATCTTTCCACTCATTATAACCAATGTCTCATTATCATAATCAAGTGTCGCGTTGTCGATTTCCAGTGTGTAGCTGTCGCCCGCCACAATACCCGTAAACGCGCCCTCGGCCGTTATGGTAAAATCTTCCGTATAACCGTATTCATCCTTTACACGCAGTGCTATCTCCATGTCAAATTCTTTCCCGGAATAGCTCCAATCATTCTTATACGCAAAGCTCAACTCAGCGCCGTCCACCTCGCCAAACGAAAGCTTCCAATTCTCCTTGTAGACCTCATCGGACACCTCCGCATTTCTGTCAAGGCCAAAATAATATGATGCATCCGCAGTCTTAAAATAACAGAAGCAGTCAATCGTATCCAGCGCGCGCTCGTCCCCTAGATAGTTGATGTCAACGGAAAACAGCTCTATTTCCGAATTGCTTACATGAATATCCTCGGGTGTGGACTCATTGATAATGCGTCCCTTGGAATCCATGTACACATTTATCACATAATCCTGTTCAAAATGCATTCCAAACAGCGCTTCCACAAATTCATCGGCCTCCTGCCGATACTCCTCATAATCTGTTCCGTCAAGCTCCAAATCAGTACCAACCGCGTTTATTAAATACTTATAATAATTGGTATCCATGAACTCCGTTTTAAAGCCTTCCAGCCATTCGTTCATCTTATCCTTGCCAATCGTTATGGACACCCCGCTGCACTTCTCGGTCCTTCCGTGAAGCGTAAACTCCTTGGGTTCGCTCAGCAGTGCGATTTCCCGATTTTCCGCAAGAAGCGTAATATATTTCTCTATCAGCTCTTTGAGCTCCGCCTGCATGGCTTCTTCATCCGTAGCGTTTTCGAACATTTCCACCGAAAATTCTTCCAAAAGTTCCGGGGCTGTCTCCGCTACCCATGGAGAATTTTTGATATCCTCCTCAATATTTTCAAGGTCGATATGATATGTATCATGCAGGATAAGCGGCACCGAAAAATACATGATATTATCCGCCATTACCACGCTTCCGACGGACATCTTAAAGCCATATGACCCGACACTCAGCTCATACTCTCCCTGCTTATTGCTTTTATCCGTAATCGCATCCAGCCCGATACTGATGTTGTCCAGGTCATAGCTGAACGGAAGCGTAAATGAAAGGCTGATATCCGTGTGATACGGCTCCTTCTCCTGACGCTCCTGAATAGCAGTCATTCCCAACAGCTCATCCAGAGAAACCGTATAGGCTTCACTTTCCTTCTGCTGAATCTCCAAGGCCTGCTGCAGCATCTTCTCGGGATCCTTTGATTTGAACGCACCGCCTCTGAGCAGCATAAATGCGCCGATTCCGCCCGCAAGCACAACCAATACCGCAATAATGGCAATAACAATCCCCACCGTCTTGCCCTTCTTAGGCTTCTCATACTGCAAGCCGGGATTCGGCTGCTGATAGTACGGAGACTGCACCGGATTGGGCTGTCCGCCGAAATTCGGTTGCTGCGGATTGACCTGCCCGCCGAAATTCGACTGCCCGCCAAACGGCTGTTGCGGGCTTGCAGTTCCCTGCTGTCCGAGGTTCGGCTGCCCGCCAAAGAGCGGCTGCGGACTTGCAGTTCCCTGTTGCCCGAGGTTCGGCTGCCCGCCAAAGGGCGGCTGCGGATCTGTACCGGTCTGCTGTGCCACACTCGGAGATTTGTAATTTGCAGGCCCCTGCTGCACGATCTCCGCAAAGCTTGGCGTATTTCGCTGCTGTCCGTATACGGAAGACTGCTCCGCACCATCCGGCTGCCGTACCTCTTCATTTTCTGATTTTGTCCTGTAAACGTTACTGTTCTCTTCCACTCTTTTACTCCTTATCGTTCATCCTTTTTAACAGTTCCTCTCCCCTCAGGGTTCTGTCGATCTCCTTGCTCCTTCCCCCCTTAAGAGCATATATTTTGTCGCATATATCGAGGTCACTCTCCTCATGTGTCGCAAGCAGAATTGTTCCTCCTCTTTGCTTATATAAAATAAGATAGCTTCTGATATCCGCCTTGCCCGGCAAATCCAGCGCCGCGTCCGGCTCATCCAAAATCAGGATCGGCGGATTCCCTGCCAGCGCACATCCGATACTCACGCGCTTCTTCATTCCGCCCGAAAGCTTCCCCGCCTTCATGGAAAGCATCCCGTCCACGCCCAGCACCTTCAAAAAGCCCTCCTGCAGTTCACGCGCAAGCAGCTGCCTGTCCCGATACCATATCAGCAGATTATCCTTGACGCTCAGCTCCGGTACCAGATTATTCTCCTGCGGCACATAGCCGGTATAACCTTGAAAAAGCTTTCTCCCTGCACGTCCCTGTGCCTTTTGTCCGTCAAAAAATATATCGCCTGCCTTTGCATCCCGCAGTCCCGCAAGAATGTTTAACAGCGTGGACTTTCCGCAGCCGTTTGCCCCGACAATGCCGATGCACTGCCCTGCGTCCGCCGCGATATCCACCCCCGCAAGCACGGTCTTCCTGCCATAGGCGCTCTCTATCCCGGATGCCAAAATACGTTCCATCTGCCGCTCCTTAATTTGATAATATCTGCTGTTCAAGGTCCGCGAAATTCATCTGCGAATATGCCGTATCCAGCTCCTTGTTGTTCCATGCGGAGCCTGTCCGCCTGCCGCTCAGGCGCGTCGGCTCATTATATCCGTTCTTGAGAATGGTCAGCACATAGCCCACTTTATTGTCAACCTGCTTGCGCAGAGTATATGTAAGGATTTCAAACAACTGCTCATGGGTGCGCTCATTCGCCTTGGCCGTCCGCAGGATATCCTTTGCCTCCTTGAGACTGCAGTCAAACACGTCAATAACCTCCTGCTCCTCCTCGGTTGCAACAACAGAGGTTCCATTCTGCTCAATGGTCTCATATTCAACAACCGTATGCCTTCTCTTGAGCTTCTTCACCTTAAATCTTACCGCACCAATGCTTCTCTGACCACTGGGAAGTTTTTCATATATCAGGTCATACTCAAAAGCAATATCCGTATTCCCGTTAATCTCCTCATACGGCTTATCAAGAATTTCCCGCTTGACGTTGCCGTTCGCATAGGAATCCGGTATCTTCATCATCTTACGCAGCTCATTGAAGGATACGACAAAAACACCGCCGTTAAAGTTCTCCTTGTCCTTCAACAGATAGTAAAGCCGCTTGGAGTACTTCTTAGTCAGGTTTAAGGGATACTCAATCCGGTAATACGCGCCCTGCTTGGCAGACATAATCATTTCCTTCACCTCAGGATGAAGGTCAAGGACAATCTTGCTCCTTCCCTCGTCACCGCGCTTTTTCTGATATTTGATCTTACTGAACCATGGATAATAAATATCTGTCCCCTCGTCCTCCTTCAGGCGAAAGCCCAAACCCTCGAACTTCTTTACGGCCTTTTGCAGATACGCGTACGCATTCGATTCATCCTGAAGATTATAGAGGTGCTTCACATCACCGATGTTAATCTCGTAGCGTGTATTCTCCTCCGTGTCATCTCCCTCGCCCACAATCCCGAGCAGAATGTCAAGAATATCATTTTGCCGCCTGTCCAAATCATATCTCGCTTCAATGATTGTCTGCGGCCGGAATGCGACCTCCGTACCTCCCATCTTTTTTTTGCGATTCATTTCAACTCTCCTTTGGGTGCACAGCACACCATATTATAATGTCTATGATACCCGAAATCAAAGGGAAAAGCAATGATTTTTTTTCCTATTTTCATTGCTTAGGGAATCGAAAAAGGCAGACGCACATCGCATCTGCCTCAATGATTTTCTTTCAGATTCAAAACCTATGATGTAATATTTGCCCGCTTGCTCAGATATTCTATCCAGTTCGTCCGCTTCATAACGGAGCACTTATATTTCGTCTCTTTTCCGGTTCCGGGTTCCACTGCCGTCACTGTCATACCTGTCGGGATGAAAAAGTTGATCATGGACTTTTTGATTCCCTTAATATCCGTATAGTTGACTGCAAAGCTATTCAAACCAAGCGCTCCTACGAAGATGAATTTCTCCTTCGTAAAGAAATAGTTTCCTCTTGTCTGGGACATAAGTGTCCAACGGTCGCCAATTGTGTGCTCCTCAATGGAATCCGTCTCCGCCATCAATTCCTTCTCACGCAGCGTCTTTTCCCACTCCGCTTTTTTTGCTTCCTTTAATGCCATATAATGAACC
>CAMWYL010000112.1 GCA_947178465.1 uncultured Lachnospiraceae bacterium
AAACAAAATAGGAAAGGTGCGATAATATCATTCCATCTACCTCACAAAAGGGCTTTTCCACAAAGGTAAAGCCCCCAAATTCATCAACATAGGAAATCATATCACCCATATATTCCGCCTCCGTCTTCCTTCTCAATGCACAGCATGCATTCCGCCAAAGCACTTCCGGCAGCATTGCCGCAATGATATTCTAATACAGCTCTCCGTCGTAGTATTGCAGAAGAAGCGCAACCACCTCGTTGTACTGCTTCATTCCCTCTTCCACACCGTTGAGCTTCAGCGTCGTTTCCATCAGAGCGTTGGAGACCTTCTTTACGGTAGCCGTCTTGACGGCCGCCTTTTTCTCGACAGACTCCCAATCCTCCCGTGTCAGGAATATATTGTCATCCGCCACGGTATCGCTGATTCGCACATGCTTCCCATAAAGCTCCTTATCCTTGCCGATGGATGCATAAAAATCATTGTTCACGTAATTGAGCACGCTCAGATAACCGCAATACCGTAAAAACGGGTCCTCCGACTGAATACATGCAAGATAACCGATCATATTCGCGTCGTTCTCATAAATAAATCCCTTTGTATGCGCAAGCTCATGGCACACGGTCGGCGCCACATTGGTTATGTACATCACGGAGTTGATATTCGCCTCCATGGAGAACGGGAAATAATATCCCATAATATACTGCTGACTGAAAAAGCCGGAATACGTCAGATACTTTGGCGTCACATAAAACCCCTGAAGCTGCTCGTATTCCTCACCGAGACGCCGCATCGCCTTTGTCGCCTCCGCAATCAAATCCCCCTCGTAGATAATACCGCCGCTGTCATCGCGCGCAAAGGTTCCCGCCAATGTATTACACTGTTCCACGATGTAGTCCCGAAGCGCCGCCAGTTCCTCCTTTGTGTAACTCCTCGAAGAGTCGCCTGCATGCGTTACCGCACTTCCGGAAATATCGGCAACCATCATATCCGCCTCCCCGACATCCGCCATATATTTCTGCGAAAATCCGGAGGCGTGATAGAGGATAAAGCAGTTCAGCGTCATAATGTAACACACCGTAAGCGCCGTCCATGCATAGGCCTTTCCAAAATAATGAAGCGGTTTCCTGTACCTGTTTCTTCTTATTCTGTTCCAAACAGAGAAGGCTATTCCAAAAAGCGTGATCGCAACCGCCAAAATCAACATAATCTCGCCTACACTGACAGGCACAATGCTGGTCAGCCTGCCGTAGGTACTGCCCCATAGCGGAAAAATATGCCGGATATACCAATCGCAGAAGGTCACGCTCTGCCATGCCGCGGCATTTAGCAGAACCACTCCTATTATACCACACAAAAATACGATATTGTGGATTTTAATAGTTTTTTTGCCATTGTTTTCCGCTTTTTTCATTAGTTTTCCCTCCGGCAGGATTTTTTATCACAATTCACTATACATAATAACATAATTTTAACATTATTTTTTTAATAAATTATGAACATTCCCCAATATTGCATTGTATGATTGGCAATATATCATTTAACCCGATATGGCACCGGTCAAGCGCAAGACCTTTTTGCGCATATTCTTCCGCTTTCACGGCATCGCCCTTTCCGAGATATCCGAGGGCTGCCATAAAGTAACAATGCACTTTGTTTTTCTTATTCAGGTCCGCGTCAAAGATTAAGAAATCAGGAAGCGATACCGCAAAATATTCTATTTTTATACTATCGTTCATATGCGTATGCGCATAGTCAATAAATGCGTCAAAGCGCGCATTGGCTGTTGCCTCATCTCCAAGCGCTTTTATTGCCATTGCCGCATAATACATTCTCTCGGGCGGCTGGTCATTATAGTACATTGCGGAGGTTAAAGCAAATTCACCTCTTGCCGCTAATCTGTAGGCATTTTCCGATTGCTCCCTGTCTTCATACAGGCCGCCAAGCAAATAATAGATATCATTATCAAGGCTGCCTGTCAGCTTTCCCTCTCCGAGATTATGCGGATAGGTAAGCGCCTGTTCCAGAAGCGCAACGGCCTTTTTATTATCCTCCTGCGCTCTTGCCAGATTGATCAGCGCAAGCCGGTACTGCGCGGGGATTTTGCCTTCTCCACCCTCCCACGGATGGAAGCTGTGATGCATCATGCATTGATACGCGTTTTCATATTCACCTTTTATATTCAAAAGCGTTATATACTCCGTGTATAAATCATCCCGCGTTTCCAAAAGCTCCAGGTTTGCCTTCATATTGTCAAGCCGCTCCTTCGGGGAACAGTTCAGCGTCTTATAAAGAGAATCCAATTCAAAAAATACGCGCGCATCCATCTTATCCATTGCAAACGCCTTCTCCAGCGCCGCTTTCGCCCTGTCCGCATCCTTCATTTTGTTGTAATACGCAAGAGAGAGATTGCGGTATACCGTCGGAAGCGCTATCTTGTCCGCACAGCTCTCCCACAGGGACACACTCTCCGCATAACGCCCCTTGTCATAAAACAGGTTTCCAAGATAGTACGCCGCGTAATTCCCGCCGTTCCTCACCGCCTTTTCAAGCACCGCAATGTCCTCAATACGGTTGGGGAAGCAGTAAAGAGAGCTTGCCGTTTCCGCCTTCCCAAGCTCCGTACGGTCGCCGGTGCATGCGTATCTGTAATAATGCACCATCGGCTCATCCTCCTTCGGGGCAAGCGCAAGAACTGCATCGGCCTCATTATAAAGTCCTGCCGCTTTGTAAGAAAGCGCAAGCTCTATATAATTATGATTGTCATTTCTCATGAGTGACGTGAATTCCTCCAAACCGGTTCCCGTCAGCTTATAAAGTTCATAACGGCAACCATGGTCAAGCGCATCAATTTCCTTGGTTTCCTCTGCGAAGGCGATAGCCCCGTCCGTATTTCCCGTCAAACGCAAAAGCGCGGTTTTCAGCGTTCTTGCCTTTAAATTGTGAAGCCCCCTCACAAGCGCCTGCTCAACAAAGGAGAGTGCCGCCTTATAATCGCCCTTTCCCGCCGCGATACAGGAGAGCTGATAGAACGCCTTATCCTGCATGTTTCCGTCCCATACCGCTTTGTAGAATGCGTCAAATGCTTCTTCGGTATTGCCTGTTGCTTTCAGTACAAGGCCGAGGTTGTAATACGGCTCGCAGTCATACGGATTTGGATTTTTCCACGTTGCGGAATTAATTGCGGCACGGAAATACTTTATGCTCTCCGCAAAACGTCCTTTATTATAAAGGTATTTTCCATAGCCGTTGTTAAGGCGGATATCCGATGCGTCGCGCCTTAATCCCTCCAGATAATACGGCTCCGGCGAATAGGTCGCATGGCGGTACTGCTCCAGATGGGTTGCCGCCAGAAACAGCTTTTCGGTTGTCTCTAATTTTTCAGGCTCCGGAATTTCCTCCGCCGGTGACGGAACCGCCAGGGTACGCACAACAGGCGTATAACTTACGATCGTCTTCGCGCCTCTTTTGATATTGACGGCTGCCTCCCCCGACATTTCGCCCATAGGAACAGCGGTTTCAAAGGTCTCTGCCGGCTTTAGGCTGATTATTTCGGTATGGATGATTTTATCGCCGCACAGAAGCTCCAACTCCACATTCTCAAGGCCTGAGGGCGTATATACAGCAACCTTGATATTCCCGTCCTCTGCTTCCACATTCACCACTGCGTCAAGCGACGCGTTCTTTACCGCGCCGACCGCCTTATACGGCATAAAATACTGCACAAAGGTCTTTTCCTCGTAGGGCTTTAGGAACGTAAAATCGGGCTGGTTATCTGTAAACATGCCCGTCATAAGCTCTATGTACGGGCCGTTTTCATCGGTCAGGTTTCTGTCCCACGCCCTTCCGAAGTCCCCGTTCCCCCAAGTCCACTGCTTTTTGCCCGGGGAAACGTGATGGTCCGCGATATGCAGAAGCCCTGCCTTCTTCCTGTAATCATAATTGCCGATAAAGTCAAAATCCGAATGGTACGCCATATACGAGGTCGGAACAGGAATATTCTTATAACGTGAAATATCCGTTCCCGGAGCATAATTTACCTTATAATACTCACCGTCCGCAATCGGGAATTTGGACACGGCACGTTTACCGTGGTCCATGACCGCATGGACGTCAGGCGGAAATACGGACTGCGTATCATCATTCACCGCAACGGCGGGATTCGCCCACCACAAAAACGTCTGCGGCCTGTCTGTCGGATTGTATACCTGTCCCTTAATCTCAAGGTACGCCTTATCGGGATACACCGTAAAGCCTGCCATTCCCTTTGTGTGGAACATCTTTTCCGTCTCCCCCACCCATACGGTAACGGAGCCGTCCGCATTCTCCTCTATCACATAATCCGTCGGGTCAAAGGTTGACGGCCTGTGGTGCTGCGGCCAATTGAACTCAATCCCGCCCGATATCCACGGTCCGGCAAGCCCGACAAGCGCGGGCTTTATCACTTCATTATAATAAACCGCGTCATAGCCGTTTGTCTTGTCGTAAAGGCGCTGAATCCTGCCGCCGATTTCGGGCAGTATCATAACAAGTATATACCCATTCTCAAGGAATACCGCATTGTATTCCTTATCCGTCCTGACATCCGAAACGCCCTCGCATACGGGATGCGGGTAAACGCGCCCGCTTGACCCCTGATAAACACGCTTCTCAAGGAACATCGGATTTTTGTCATAGTCGGAAATCTCGTATGTCGGTATTGTCACGCTTTCTTTTCTAACGATAACCTTGCTCATTTTAATAACCATGCCTTTCTCTTTGTTTACGGTATATGTTTTTATTTGAAAATATATCCGGTCCGCCGGTTTTATAACTGCAAATATTTCTTCATTCCTGCTCCCGTTACCTCATTGGGAAGCATTGTAAAACCCAGAGTCTCATAAAACGGCTCTTTTCCCTTTGCCGCTACCAGGCCTATTGTCATTTTGGTTCCCGCGATTCCGTTCTCCTCCACATACCGAATAAGCCTTTTTACAATTCTCGTCCCAATCCCCTGCCGCTGATACTCCGGCAATACAACAATCTCCTGTAAATACCAATACATCACGCCATCCCCGACAAGCCGCCCCATTCCGATCGTCCTGCCCTCATGAACGGCTGAAACAACAAACAGACTGTTGTCGATTGCCTTTTGCGCCTGCTCTACCGGTGTTTCCAATAATCCCACCTTTGTCCTCAACATTACAAATTCCTCTGCCCTCAATACATTATCTGCCAATGTTATCATATGCTCCTCCCGGTTCACAAAATATATTATACCAAATACTCCGCATACCGCCCCGCATCTCTGACGCTGACATTCGCCTTCATATAAATTCCGTTATCCCTGTAATCGGTGTCAAATATGACAGCATTGTCATTTAAATAGGAAGCGATATCACCTCTTTTATACGGGATCAACAGCTCGCAGTCGCGGTAACCGCCCGAAAGCTTCCCTTCTATCAGCGTCAACAGTGCATCCATACCGTTCTGCGACTTTGCTGACATATACAGCTTATCATCGCCCTGAACTGTCGCAAATTGTCCCATCCCACACAAATCCGCCTTGTTAAATACATAGAGCATCGGGATTTGCTCCGCGCCAAGCTCTCGCAGCGTCTCTGCCGTCACCCGCATGTGCTCCGCATGGTTTTCATCAGAGTAGTCAATCACCTGCAACAGCAAATCTGCCTCCCGCACCTCCTCCAGAGTAGAGCGGAACGCCTTCACCAGACTGTGCGGCAGGTTGGAAATGAATCCAACCGTATCCGAAAGCAGGAAGGCGTTCCTGTCGGGCGGGGCAATCCGCCTGACAGTCGTATCCAGCGTCGCAAAGAGCATATCCTTTTCAAGCACCTGCTTTTCCTCATCCTTCACATACATTGAGAGTAGCGTATTCATAATCGTTGACTTGCCCGCGTTCGTATAGCCGACCAATGCCACTCTGGGAATACCCGACTCCACACGCTTCTTCCGCTGTGTCCGTCGTTCTCCTGAAATCGCCTCCAGTTCCCGCTTCATGCCGGTAAGCCGCTGCTCCAGACGCCGCCTGTCAAGCTCCAGCTTCTTTTCCCCAGCGCCCTTATTACTCATCGCACCACTCGCGCCACCCTGCCTTGAAAGCGCGTCATGAAGCCCAACCAACCGCGGCAACATATATTGGAGCCTCGCAACCTCCACCTGAAGCTTCGCCTCTCTGGTGCGCGCCCTGACGGAAAAGATTTCCAAAATCAGCGTCGTCCTATCCATCACAGGGCAGTCCAGCTCCCGCTGGAGATTTCTGAGCTGTATCGGAGACAGACCGTTATCAAATATCACGATATCCGCCTCCAATGCGCGCGCCATCTCGCGCACTTCCTCCACCTTTCCGGAGCCGATATAGGTCGCCGTGTTGGCGCTTTCCATATTCTGTTCTATCCTTCCTACGACCTCCATATCACACGCGGCCGCAAGGCTTACCATCTCCTCCATCGCCTGCTCAAATTCCTGCGGCTTCTTATCTATATTTACTCCCACGATAAAAGCACGTTCCATATAATCCCTCCAATTCTCTTAATACCAATACAAAAAATCCCATGGACACGGTTCTGCTGCCACGGGATTCTATCACCAAAAGCACGGGCTGCTGCCCGAACGCCTTCCCAGATGAAAAAAATCGTGGCACCAAATGACACCACGACAAAACGCAATCTGCTTATCTGCGATTCTTCGAGGTAATCATATCATTCCTATAGTTGCTTCTAATGCATATCGTTCTGTTCATCATTGATATTTACCTCCTATCCAAGCTTTACTGTATTTTATCAAAAGACCTGTAGTGTGTCAAGCTTTTCATAAACTGTATGTGTAGGGTCACATCTCTTGGCTCGTTGCTCGCGGAAATAACGATTGACATTTCCTGCATGAGTTGATATAATCTTCTCTCACGCTTAAATGACAGCTTACGGATAATACGGAGCTTGTTCCCAGGGCGTCAAAAACCAAAATTTCACGCTGTAAAAGCCGTTTTATGAAATGATAAGGGGGTATAAAATGAACGTTATCTGGTCGAACTATATACAGGGTGCAAACACGCTGTATTACAGCCGCAGACTGCGGTTTGACGATATGTTTGCCAAGCAGTATCAGACGCTGTTTGATTTGGACATGGACCAACCGCTGAAAATACTTGAAATCGGCTGCGGCCCCGGCGCGCTTGCAGGTGCGCTCCACCGCTGGTATCCCAACGCGGAAATCACGGCGGTTGACCGGGACAGCGCCTTTATCCGTTTTGCAACGGAACACGAAAAAGGCATTACCTTTATGGAGGGGGACGCCACCACGCTTCCCTTTGCGGATAACACCTTCGACGTCACAATCTCCAACACGGTAAGCGAGCATATTGAACCCTCTGCCTTCTATGGCGAACAGCGGCGCGTATTAAAGCCTGACGGCATCTGCCTTGTACTCTCTTCGCGCAAGGGAATCCAAGTCACGCCGTCCTGCCTTGCCCCCACCGCCTATGAACAGCAGTTCTGGGAGAAGGTATCACGGTATGACGATACCCTTGAGAAATACGCCGTATGCAAATATCCGATGACTGAGGCCGGGCTGCCTGCGGCGATGGAACAATACGGCTTTATCGATATTCAGACCGGCTTTGTGACCGTTGATTTGACGCCGGACAATCCAAAGGTTCCGCCCGCAATGGCGCATGATATGATTAACGCGGAACGTCTGGGGGCGCTGGACAGCATCGCATCCGTCTTCTGCCAAATGCCTGAGCGCTTCACGGCGCAGGATATCGAAGAGATGAAGCGCCTGACAAATGAGAAATACGATACCCGTATCGCGCTGTATGAGCGTGGCGAAAAGCAATGGGATACGAATGTGGGGGTGACTATGGTAGTTCGGGGAAGATCAAAGAAGGCAGAATGAGAAATACCCAAACACAGAAGCCCCCGACTACACTGTCAGTAAAGAGACTCTTTTCGGCAATGCGGACCGGACCTTTTCCATATCCGCAAAATAATGATTGACATTTCCCATATGAGTAGGTATAATAATCTTTGTCAGTAAAGCGGGGTGTGGCTCAGTTTGGCTAGAGCGCCACCTTAGGGAGGTGGAGGCCGCAAGTTCGAATCTTGTCACTCCGATTGAAACAGACAGTAAAAAATACCGCAGAGCGGAAAGCTCTGCGGTATTTTTGCGTTATCTCCATATATTGACACGAAATCCTATATAAAAATATACTTCTTTCTACAAATATCCTTCTGCCTCACTCGCAGAAATACCATATACTCCCATAATCGCATTTTTAATTGCTGTATCACCTTGACCACTGTCCCTAAGATATGTTACTAATGACTTGATGCCATTCTGTCTTTCCTGCCTCGTAACCTCTCTCGTAACCTCTTCCTTAACCGTTTCCTTAATCTTATTAATCTCGGAATTAAGAATCCGAAATGCAAAGAACTGTTTGGAATATTTAAGTGAATGCCCTGAAAGAATAATTGAAATATTCCGCTATAGCGATCGCGGATGCCAAAACCGCATAAACGGGACCTGCAGATCCGGCGTAAAATACGAATTTGAGAATGAGGAAAAATGGCATTGCGGATGCTGCGGAACACCATTTAAAATCCATCCCATAAAAGAGGATATTCCTCATTATTTGAAATTGACAGAATTGGGCGGAAAAAAATAGAAAACCGCAGGCTTTTTCCTGCGGTTTTCTATTTTTCCCACTGCTGCAACACCGATACAAATGCCGGTATCAGCTGCTTCTTTCTGGAAACCAGATTTTTCAGTTCGATCTTGCGCTGCCGCTTTGACGGGCGGAACGCCTCTCTGGCAAGCTCCTCCGCGCGTTCACCGCAGCAAATCAGCTCCGTCTTCTCGTACACGATATTGGTGAGCATAAAGAAACACATATCCACGGCAAGCTCTGACATATGCTCCTTGATATACGGCACGATTTTCTCCTTAATCTCGTCAAGCTCTATACTGTTCATGGAGTTAATCTGCCCTACGCCGAACTCAAAGCCGTTCACGGAGAAAGTCTTATAATCCTGATTAA
>CAMWYL010000113.1 GCA_947178465.1 uncultured Lachnospiraceae bacterium
AAACCGCCCAAGAGATAGGCAACGAGTTTGCTCAAAACGGCATTGAGATAAGCGGCGGACAGGGAAGGATTTTGTTTATCCTGTGGAAAAAGAAGCACCTTACCATTACCGAAATCAGCGAGCAGATTTCTCTCGCCAAAAACACGGTTTCTGTCGTTATAGACGGAATGGTTCAAAAGGGAATTGTGACTCGGGAGATTAATCCTGAGAATCGCCGTCAGACGATCATCTCACTCACGGAATACGCCAGGTCACTGCGGGAGAAATATGAGGAGGTATCGCAACAGATGAACGTATTGTTTTACCGGGGATTCACAGATACGGAAAGAGAAGAATTCGAGCGGTATCTGTCACGGATTGTGAATACCTTAAAGGAAGCGGAACATGCACAATAAATACAGCAGGCATTCGGTGAATTTTATTTTACCGTTTCAGCCGGACAAGGAGTGATTTCATGAAGAACAGAGAACAACTTATGGATTTTATCCGGAAACAAAAGACGGCCTTTGTAGCTTCGGTAGACGAAGATGGTTTTCCTAACATAAAAGCAATGTTTACGCCGCGCAAAATAGAAGGGAACTGTTTTTATTTCACCACTAACACCTCCTCTATGCGCACACGGCAGTTTATGAAAAATCCCAAGGCAAGCATTTATTTTTATAAAAGAGGGCGCTTTCAGTATGAGGGTATCATGCTGACAGGCACTATGGAAGTGCTGCAGGACGCGGAGATTAAAAAGGAAATCTGGCAGCCCGGAGACACCATATATTATAAGGAAGGAGTCACAGACCCGGATTACTGTGTACTGAAGTTTACCGCTGTAAAAGGACGGCGCTACTGTGCTTTAAAGTCGGAGAGCTTCGATTTGAAGGAACTGGAGTGATGCTGCCGGGATACCTGAATTTTGGCATTCCTTTTTCCCAGGGACTTGGTTGAATCATATATTTTTACAAAACACTTCAATGCACATAAAACCGGATTTTTCTATCAGATAATACCAACAGGAAACAGAACCGGTAAAACTGAAAAATGGAGATATTTTGCAAGCCCTATGATGAGTATGTTGAAAAGATGAAAGCTGTTTCAGAAGCGGAAATGAATTACTTTGGGATTGCCATCTGCGGCGCAAAAAAGAAGGTCAATAAATTAACAGGGAGTATGGCATTGCTGAGATAGTGTATAATATATTCCTTGCAAACAAAAACATTTCACATCACTACAAGTACATTCGGCGTCATTATTATGGCTTAACCGGATAACGGGTATTATAATGTTTGGTTTAAGGAAGGTGATTCTATGATTAACATTGCTGTCTGCGATGATGAGAAATGTATGGCGGAAAAAATTGAAAAAATGACAGAAGATTTTTTCAGAAGGAAAAACACGGATATCTCTGTTGTGGAGTATTATTCGGGAGAAGAACTGTTAAAAAGCAATGAAAGAACAGATATCCTTTTTCTTGATATCGGGATGCAGGGGATGGACGGAATAGAAACTGCCGGAAGGTTAAGGGCGCATGGTTATAAGGGTTTTTTGATTTTTATAACGGTTTTGAAAGAAATGGTATTCCGGTCTTTTGAGGTACAGCCGTTTGACTATTTGGTGAAGCCCGTGCAGGAAGAGCATTTTGAGGAGACAATGGAAAGGCTTTTCCGTTCCATGCAGAACAGGCTGTCACCGGAAAAAGTAAATTTGTTAGTCCGGAAGGGATGCGAAAGCAATATCATTTCTTTTGGGGATATTATCTGCTGTGAGATCATGGACAGGAAAGTGTATCTGTATCTTGTATCGGGGGAAGTCATTGATTATTATGAAAGGATTGAAAATCTGGAAAAGAAGCTGGACGGAAGATTTTTCAGATGTCACAGAAGCTATCTGATTAACCTGAACCATCTGAAAAGCTACAGGAATAACACCGCATATATGGCGGATGGAAAGGAAATACCCGTGTCACGCCTTAGAAGCAGGGAATTCTCAAACGTGATTTTACAGTATATGAAGGAATGAGGATTGTGAAATGGCTGATTATTTGGATTTCTTTAATATATATGTCATGGGAAGCCTTGAGATGTTTATGGGGTTTTGGTTTTTCACGGGATTTTTGCAAAAGAAAAGGAAACTCATATACAGTATCATATTTGCGGCTCTTGGGATGAGCGTTCCGGCGATTCTCGACTTACAGGGAATTTTGGCATTTCTTGTATTTATCCTGCTTCTTATGGCGGCGGGAAAACTGCTTTACAAAGCAGATTTCGTTTCTGCGGCTTTGTATGCCGTCGTAACAGTTGAAATGATGGCTTTATGCTTTGGATTATTTAATTCATTATCTTATATTCTGTTTCCCATTGTTTTTGAAAAAATTCCAAGAATTTCCAGCTTTATCTTTGCGTGGGCAGGGAATATTTTTGCCCTTATGTCGGCGGTCTTGTGTTACCGGGTCATACAGCAATGCTGTGCATGTGATGGAGCAACAGGCAGAAAATATATATTTATGATACTGATGCCGGCTTTATTGATCTTTCTGGCAAGTGAATATATCAATGAAAATGTTTATGGAAATACGATTACGATAGAAAAAGACAGATTAATGTCCGGCGTGAATCCTTATCAAATGCTGTTGATGCAGGTGTTGGGGACAGTCAGTTTATTTTGCATTATGTTTTCTTATAAAAAGCTGGCAGAAAGCTTCAGACGGAATAAAGAGGCGGCGTTGTCAGAGCTGCAGGCACATTCTTTGGGGCAGTATGTGGAAGAAGCAAAACTGCGCTATGAAAAAACAAAATCGTTTCGGCATGATATCAAAAACCATATCACGGTTGTAAAGGAGCTGCTGCAGAATCAAAAGACGGAAGCAGCATTACAGTATGTGGAAGGGATGGAAAACTTAACAGCGGATTTGTCATTTCCGGTCAGCACCAACCACCCGGTGCTTGATATTCTGCTTGGGAATAAATTGGGGATTGCGGAAGAAAACCGGATAGAGGTACGGTGTTCACTGGTCGTTCCATACCCTTGCGGGATCAGTGACATTGATTTTTGCATCATTTTGGGGAATGCACTGGATAACGCCATTTCTGCCTGTAGCCGTATCAGTAATGAAAAACAAAAATATATCCATGTGGCAGGGAAGGTGCAGGGAGACCTTCTATTTATGGAAATAGAAAACAGTTATTCCGGCAGGAAGATGCTTCACAGCGGAACAGGGCTTGCAAATATCAGAGCGGCGGTAGAGAAATATCAGGGAGCGATGGAGATACGGACAGAGGGAGAGAAATTCGTGTTAAGCCTCCTTGTAATCATTCCACAGCAGTCAGACAGCATTTCACGGCAGGCGGGTTAAATACCGTCAAAGGAATGACGAATAACAGATAGAGGCAGGAATATGAAAATGCTGTCAAAGAAAAGGAGGACGAAATGATGTCGATGGAAATAAGCAGTAATTATAAGGATTACAGAAATGATTATTTGGAAAGGCTGCAGGAAGGCAAGGATAAGACAAACGAAGTCGGAAAAGAGCAGGATGCAGGAAACAAAAGGGAAAGTATTCCGGTTCCAAAGGACGAGTATATCCACAGCGAGCAGTCCGGCAGCAGACCAAGCGGACTGTATCGTATGGGACAGGATGAAAACGGCAATCCGAAAGTGCTGTATGATGACCCCAAAAAAGCCGGCGGTGCAGATAAAAAGGGGCAGCCGAAGGTTGGAGCAGACAGCCCGGAGGAGGAGAACTGCACGACGAATACCGATAAAGTTGACAGGGAAATTGAAAAACTGAAAGAACAGAAACAGCAGTTGGAACAGCAGATAAAAGCAGCTTCCGAAGATGAAGAGAAGGTAAAGGAGTTGGAGAAGAAATTATCCCGGATAGAGAGCGAACTAAGCCAAAAGGATAACGATACATACAGGCGGCAGAATGCAGTGATTTCTTAACGGGGTGTCAACAGGATGCCGGAAGACCTATGGAAGCTCAGGGGCAGCTGATTTTATTCAGCTGCCCCCGTCAATCGGAAAATCTAAAATGACTTTGCAGCCTTTTTGCTCCTCACTTTCAATTTGCATGGTTCCGTTATGAGCGGCTGCAATCTGGTGGACAAGAATGAGTCCGAGGCCGTGCCTCAAATCTAATCTGTCATCCGTACTTTTCATGTAATGCGGTTTTTCATTTAGTTCTTTCAATTTTTCGGCTGACAGGCCAATACCGGTATCTGATATGGAAAGGGAAATGCTTTCGTCCGTGCAATCAAGAGCCAGCGCAATATTACAGCCGTTCGGGTTGTGGCGGATACTGTTCTGCACAAGGTTGCCTACTGCCCTCGAAATCAGGCGGGCATCACAATGAAAGGAAACCGTTTCGGCCGCAGGTGCAATCCTGATATTTATGGAATACCCATCGGGCAGGCCTGTGTTGAGTAATTCAGCAGTATAGGAGCGCAGCAGAGCTGACAGGCTGACAGAGCTTTTATGGATGGGCTGCATTTCATATTCCAGTTGCGATACGAGATTGAGGTCTTGCACCAATTCCCTGATTTTGACACTTTGCTGCCGGATAATTTCAGCTTCTCCGCGGATATGGGAAGCAGCACTTTTTTCATGTGCAATCCGTTCCGCGTATCCCATAATCATAGAAAGGGGTGTCCGTATATCATGGGAAACACCGCTGATCCAGTTTGCACGGGCCTGGTTTTGCCTGCTTAATATGTCAGATGCCTTGTTGATGCTGTCGGCTATTCCTGATAACTCCCCGTGCATGGAAAGGGAAGCCGGTTTGCCGTTTCCAAGTGCTACAATCGAGGTTATGATTGGTTCGGTGTTTTTCAGAATTTTCCGCTTTGAGCAATAATAAATAAGAAACAGGATTGCAAAATCAACCGCCAATATTCCCAAAATGAAAAGAGGAAGGGCTTTGATGGAACGCAGCGAATAATAGTTGCTCGTTAATTTCATATAGCTGTCTTGCGGATATCCTAAAAGTAACATACCATCGTCTGTGTTTCTAATAAAGACAGGGTAATCTGCAAGATAACCTCTTGCAAATACGGCTACATCTTGGACGGTAAAATGTTCCGGTAATTCGGCCGGTGCGTCTACATCCCAAATCCTGTTTCCCCCCATATCCAGATAGACAGCCCAGATATGATTGTTTCTTAACTGTTCAGATATTTCATGGGAGATACCTTTCAAAGAAGCAGATGCAGCAGTTCTCTCTAACATACTTTGTGGAGAAAGGTCGCCATAGTCTTTTGTCATAATGCCATAAAATGTCCAACCAAAAGCAATGCCGTTGATAAACAATAATATGAGAACCAGCCCCACAAAGGATGCCAGATATTTTGATATATATTTCCCAAGTGATTTCATGGTGTCACTTCCTTGTGTTCAGTTTATAGCCCAATCCTTTGACCGTAATCAGGGAGACGGGCTTTGACGGGTCTGTTTCAATCTTTTCACGGATTCTGCGGACATGGGCGTTCAAGCTGTTCTCGTAGCCAAAGGGGTTGTCGCCCCACAGGGCTTCGCATAATGTATCCACGGTCACAATCCTGCCTTCACTGCGGGCAAGTGTTTCCAGAAAGATATGTTCCTTTGCTGTCAGAGGGATGATTTCGCCGGCTTTGTGGACTTCGGCCCGGCTGAAATCAATGGTGCAGCCGTCCAGGTTTATCAGCGGTGTGTCTTCCTTATAGCATCGGCGTAAAACGGCATAGATGCGAAACAGTAATTCCTGTGGCAGGAATGGCTTTGCAATATAGTCATCTGCTCCAAGTCCTAACCCGGACAGCCTGTCTACGGCCTCGTCCTTTGCAGTCAGAAAGATCACTGGAACGTCTGAAAAGGTGCGTATCTGCTGCATAAGAGAAAAGCCGTCTCCGTCCGGCAGCATGACATCTAAAATGGCAAGGTCGGGCTTTTCGTTTTGAACCGCAGAAATAGCTTCCTTCACGGAAGCCGCAGTCACGATATTCCCAAAGCCGTCATCCGATAGGATGGAAGTAACCATTTTCAGCAGTTCCGGCTCGTCATCCACAAGCAGGAGTTTCTTATTGTGTAAAAAAGAATGATCCATGATTGTCACCTCCGTGTTTCACGATTGTGTCATGATTTTGCAGGTTACGGGCAGAGACCCGAAAAACTGCCCTTTGCGGACATTATACCATATTCTTTTTGTTTCAAAAGATGTTTTGCAAAAAAGTAAGGTAAAAGTAAGGTAGCGGGAAAGTTAATGTCAGGTTGGTGCTGTACCATAGAGACATGGAAAGGAGATGGTTTTATGGAATACATTATCACCACGGAACAGTTGACGAAAAAATATAAAAGCTTTGTTTCTGTCAACAATGTTTCGCTACACATTCGAAAAGGCAGCATTTACGGTTTTCTTGGCCCTAACGGTGCGGGAAAATCTACTACCATGAAAATGCTGCTGGGGCTGACTGCCCCCACAGGCGGCAGCTTCACCATTAACGACAGGCATTTTCCGCAAGACCGGCTTGCCATTCTGAGGGAGATTGGTTCTTTTATCGAGTCGCCGTCTTTTTATGCGAACCTGACCGGCAGGGAAAATCTCGACATTATCCGTCGGATTTTAAGGCTGCCTGCAAACTCTGTTGACGATGCCTTGGAGCTGGTCGGTCTGGAGGAGTTTGGAGACCGTTTGGCAAAGAAATATTCTCTGGGTATGAAGCAGCGGCTTGGTCTTGCCGGGGCGCTGTTGGGAAGGCCGCCCATCCTGATTCTGGATGAGCCCACCAATGGCCTTGACCCTTCCGGAATCCATGAGATTCGGAATCTGGTGAAATCCCTGCCCGGTCTTTATGATTGTACGATAATGATTTCATCCCATATGCTCTCTGAAATTGAGCTGATGGCGGACGATATCGGCATTCTCAATCATGGGCGCCTTTTGTTTGAAGGGAGTCTGGAGGATTTGCGACATAGCGCGGGGCAGGCGGGGATGCCTGCGGATGATAAAAGCAGTGAAGCCAATGAGATTAGCACTGCCAATAAGATCAGCAGTGCTAATCTGGAAGAGGTGTTCCTCGCCATGGTGGAGCAGGACAATGCCGCCGGAAAGCGGAGGGCAGAGCTATGAGCATACTGGCGATTGAGCTTCGGAAAGAAAAACGGTCGGGCGTAGTCCCGGTACTGTTGGCTGTCGGCATTTTGGGTGCCGCCTATGCTTTTCTCAATTTCATCATACGGAAAGAAGCACTGCTGAGTTTGCCGCTTGCACCTATGGACGTTCTGCTGACACAGCTTTACGGCATGATTATGATTCTGAATATGTTTGGGATTATAGTTGCCGCCTGCATGGTTTACAATATGGAGTTTAAGGGCAATGCCGTCAAAAAGATGTATATGCTCCCCATAAGCGTTTCAGGAATGTATTTTTGCAAGTTCCTGATTTTATCGGTGCTGTTGCTGGCAGCAGTATCTTTGCAAAACCTTTCACTTGTTCGGATTGGTATGACAGACTTGCCTCAGGGAACATTTGAATTGGGAACACTGATTAAATTTGCAGGATACACTTTCATCACATCAATGCCTGTCCTGTCATTTATGGTTTTCATTTCGTCCCGTTCTCCCAATATGTGGGTTCCGTTGGGCGTTGGCGTTGCCGGTTTTTTAAGTGGAATGGCATTGGCTAATTCAAGCCTTAACCTGTTGCTGCTTTATCCGTTTGTCATCATGCTGAAGCCTGCGGTTGCCATGAGTGCACAGCCGGATAAAACGGTTGCCATAGCGGCCTGTATGGAAACATTGCTTTTTCTCGGCGCAGGGCTGTGGATGGCAAAGAATCTGCGCTATGAGTAAGGAGGAATTGTAATAATGAGTTTTATGGAGCTTCTCAAAATTGAATTTATGAAAGTAAAACGCGGGAGAATTGTACCGCTGATTTTTATCGCCCCGCTGTTGGTGGTAGCCTCCGGAGTCGCAAACCTGAGTCGGTACTTTACACCGGAATATACGAACGCATGGCCCGCCATGTTCATTCAGAGCGCGCTGGTTTATGCCTATTATCTGCTGCCGTTTTCCATGATTGTGGTCTGTGTGATGATTGCAGGACGGGAGACGGGAAATAACGGTATCTTAAAAATGCTGGCCCTGCCGGTCAGCCGGTATGCGCTCTCCATGGCAAAATTCTGTGTGTTGATATTTTACCTGTTTATGGAGATGGTGGTGTTTCTTGCGGTATTTGTAATTGCCGGGACAGTTGCCACAAGTACAATGGGTGTGACGGAAACGCTGCCTGTTTTCTATCTGGTGAAATGGTGTATCGGGCTGTTTCTGACAATGCTGCCATGTGTGGGAACCATGTGGGCAATTACGGTTCTGTTTGAAAAGCCGTTGCTTTCTGTGGGACTGAACCTGCTCCTTGTTATTCCCGGGGTGCTGGTCGCAAATACCCCTTTATGGATAGCCTATCCTTATTGTTACAGCGGCTATCTGGTGTCCTGCTCCCTGCATGATTTTACGGCGGCATCCGGCACAGCGGCATTTTCGCTGTTCCCCTTCCTGCCGGTTGCGGTAGCGGTCTTTGTGTTGGTACTTGCGGTTGCCGTAATAAAATTTGGGAAAAAAGAAATGAGGTAATGCTTGACAATTTGCACTTATTTTGTTATCATTCAATCGATTACTCGGAGGGTGAGTCATTCGTAGGAAATGATGAGCCGGATAAGGTAACAGGTTGAGATACCTGTTTTCTTACCGGCTCTTTTTGATTTTAGAGGAGATGAGAAAATGGATATGATATCCGGAAATGTCAAGCGTATTTATTTTAAATATTTAACTGCGGCTTTTGGAAGTGCGCTGATCAGTTCCATATATGGTATTGTGGATATGGCAATGGTGGGGCAGTATCAGGGCCCGAGCGGCACGGCCGCGCTTGCTGTTGTAGCCCCAATCTGGAATATAATATACAGTCTGGGACTTTTGACGGGAATCGGAGGTTCCGTACTGCTTGGAAGATGTCTCTTATAAACATCTGACGCTGCCGACGAATAGC
>CAMWYL010000114.1 GCA_947178465.1 uncultured Lachnospiraceae bacterium
CCCCTCTATCCGACTATTCGTCATCAACTGCTACTCCCCGCCTCCCGTCAGCACCCGCTTGCAATAATCGAGAACGTCAATCAGCGCCTTCTTATTGGCAAGATAATAAACACGATTATCCCTATGCTTAATCTCCAAAAGCCCCGCCAACAGCAGCGCGTTCATGTGATGGGAAACCGTCGCCGTTGTCAGGTTCAAATGCTTTGCAAGCTCGCTCCCGTAGGCCTCCTTGTCCCGAATATAGGAGAGAATTTCAAACTTACTCTTGTCGGCCAGCGCCTTGAGTGCCTTCAGCGCATACTCCTCAAACTGCTCATCCTGATTGGCAGGACTTATCCGAAAGTCAAAGTCCTCCCCAAAGAGAATGCCGACGCGGCAGATATCCGGCCGCTTGTAGGTGCCATCCTCCTCCATATCCGAATCCAGCATCAGCACATTCGGCCGGATAATAGAGGGACGGATGCAAAAGCCAAGCGTGCTTCCCCCCACATCTATCTTCATCAGATCCCGCACGTATGCAGTCAAATCCTGCTCTGCCAACTGCTTCTCCCAGTATTGGCAAAACAGCTCTGTCACCTCATTCAGGTCCTTTTGAAACCGCTTTAATACAGTAACTGCCTTTTCCAGCAGCGACAATACACGCTCCTGATGCTCCTCTCTGTCAAAAAATATCTTCTGAAGCTTCCATTTCTCCGCATCCTTCAGCTCCATTTTCATCAGATAGGAAATAATCTCGAATGGCTCTCTCATTTTTATCATTTGAGACTCATCTCGCACGATATCCGCCAGATATTCCTGCAGGCAGATCCCGAACTTCTCACAATACTCCGTCTCAGTAAGTCTGTTCAGACGTTCCCGAAACTGTGTGGTATCCATAATACGCTCATCCTTAAAGTCATTCCACAGCAGGGCAAGATTCCCTGCATAGCTTATCTCTCCCTCACTGTCATTGGCGAAGTAATACTGCACCTCATCCGACTCCTCCCGAAACGCCGCTACCGCCTCTTGTTCAATCCGCTCCAGCAGGGCAAACTTGTGAAGCCCTTCTCGAAACGGATTTGCGTATTTCCTGTTGAGAGATTTTTTCAAATCACTGTACTTGTCCCCTCTGCCCAAATGCTGCAGCAGCGCAATGCCTTCCATAATATAGTCTGCTTCCCGCCTGACCTCTCCCAGCATTATATCACTCCTGTTATTTTATTCCAGTCTGACCCTCACAAGCGCCAGAACCAAGAATATTATAACACAAAACAGACCGCAGACGAAAAAAATTTGTGATACCGTAAAAAAAGACACTAACGCACTGACTGTAAGCGACATCATGGGTGTTGCCGCGCTTGCTCCGGCATTAAAAATGGACCCGACACGTGCCAGATACTCCGGATTTACCGATTTCATAAACTGAACACTCAATGCTGACACTAAGATACCGGTGGACATCCCAATAATAAAGGAAGCCACGATTGTCAAGGTATAAATTACAATTACATTCGTTCGAAATCCGGTACCAAGCGTATAGCTGTACAATCCTGCGCCCATAAATACACCCGTTATTGTAAATTGCATCCTGACAGAAGTCCTCTCATGGATAAAAGGATATGCAAAAGAGCCAATTCCCATTCCCATCGTCAGCGCTATTGCAAACACACTCAGCAGCTCGCTTCCCTGCCCCAAAACCTCCTCTATCAGTGGACTTTGCAGGGCGTTCAGTGGCGTAATAAGCGCATTGATCAGAACCGACAACAGACAGAAATTCCGAATGACCGGCTGTCCCTTCAGATATTGCAGCCCCTCCTTGAGCGTCTCCGAATATTCCTTTATATGAAGCTTATTTTTCCCCGGAATGATCTCCTTTAGCCGCAAAAAGCTTAAAATCAGTGCCGACCCGAAAAAGGATAGGCCGTCGATAATAATCGCAATCCCTATCCCGAAAGTGCCGATAATCACACCGGCCGCCCCCATCCCGATAAGCTGTACAATCGTACTCAAGGTCCCGTTCAGCGAGGTACCCGAAGCATAATATTTCTCTTCCAACAGCTTAGACATCACGGCAAGCGCGGCAGGCAGACGAAATGCCTCCACGGTAGAATTGGTCAACGTAAATATCAGCATAATCCAAGGATTTATGGCTCCCATTATATAGAGCACGGCAAATCCTATCGTTGTAACACCGCGTATAACGTCCGTAAGCACCATCAGTTTCTTTTTATCCATAGTCTCCACAAGCGCACCTGCAAAAGGCTGTACCACTACGGAGGGCAGCTGGTTTGCCGCAAAGACCAGCGCTGACCACATCGCATTCCCTGTAATCGCATACACCAGCCATGTAAACGCAATCGCGTCAATCGAATCGCCAAAACGATTGATTAAGCTTGCTGCAATGATTTTCATATATTCTTTCTGTTTTAGAAGATTCCTATAACCGACCCGCTTTGTTCCTGTCTGTTCCTTACCTTTCATTCTCCTTGTTCCTTTCCAATCCCGGTATCCTATGTGACACATTATATTTTTTAGATATATATCTAACGTTATGTATATCATCATTTTAGATGAATGTCAATATTTTTATTAGATTATTATCAAATATAATTTTAGATAATTATATAACAAAAAATCCTAACGATGCCAAGTCAAAGCTTTCATATCATTACCAGACAGGACGAACAGGCACAGCTTCCGATGACATTTTGGGCATCAAAAACTATTATTTTCTCTTCCATGAGGCTGCTTACCGCAAATGATAACAGGCGGTACAGATTCCACGTGGAAACCTGTACCGCCTGTTATTCTCTGTAATATTAAATTTCAATTGTTATTCAAAGTATATACTGTTTGCAATCGCCTCAAACAAAGCGTCTCCCTCTTCTTCAAAGTGTTCATGAATATAGAAATCAAAGGAAACCAAAATATCTCCATTTCGTACCAGCACAAACGAATTCTTATAATTGCTCCCTTCATCATTTTGAACATAACCTATCGCCATAAGGGCCGGCAGCTCATTAATGGTGGTTTCCCGCGTCTTATAACCGTCCTCCTCCAGAGATTCCGTCATCAGTCGGAAATATTCATCATTATCCGAGGTATAGGCATCTATATAAACAACGGCATTATCCCACGCATTATCCGCCTCATATATGGAGGTCATCTCATATGCAAACTCTCCATCCTCAGAGATATCCTCTATCGTCCACCGATATGGACAGTCAAAATTCAAGCCTATCCCATCCACAACATAGGTTTCCATCACAGGAACCGGAACAATCGGCTCCTGCTCCATCGCCTCATCCAGCTCCTCCTGCGTAATCGAAATATTGACCGTATCGCCGGTATCATCAAGGATTTTCCAGGCGGCCACCCGGGTAAGCGGAGCAAGTACAGAGAAATGATCCGCATCCTCTATAACATAACAGCTGATATTTCCGTTTTCCGTTCGACTTTCAATATTCTCGAGATTCGTCGAATTTCCATCACGGCCCTCAATCAGGAAGGTCGGCGTCTTCACATCCTCCAGCCAATGAATCGGTGAACGCATCATATACTCATCCTGATTACTCGTATCAAAGGTAAATTGGCTGCTGTTGTGATACTTTATCTCGTCAACCGCGCCGAAGCAGAATACCGCGCGGAACTTGTCCGTATATTCGGCCGCAAGCAGCGCACGGGTAGCACCGGTACTATGTCCGCCCAGATAAATGCGGTCAGGATCCACATAGGGAAGGGAAGCCGCATATTCATAGGCAGACACAATATCATCCACCTCACCGAAAAACGTCTCATAATGTCCGGGATTTCCGTTACCGCCGCGGAACGACGGATACATGGTCAGAATTCCGGAGCGCCAAAATGCCGATCCTGTCTGGTCGTTATCCCACTCCGGGTAAGACCACGGAAAATCATCAATGCCGTTCCCCCAGCCGCCCACAATCCAGATAATCAGAGGATGCTTCTCGTTATCACCCGGGTCGCTTGACACATAAGCCGCCAACTCGCCAACCTTGGAGGAATAATATACCAGATCAAAAAATCCCTCCGGCGGGTCCGGGATCGGGTCATCATCGCTGTCTTCCTTTGCAAGTGAGGTTTGGAAGACGTCATGTGCCTCCGCAAAGGTCATATCTTCAAAATTCGGTCTTTCCACCGCCTCTTTTTCCTTCTCTTTCTCCTCAGCCTTGGACTTTGATTCCTCCTGTCCGCTCTTCATCCGTGCACGGTCTTCCTTGCTCTCCGTGCTCGGATTCTCCATCTGCACATTTTCCGCAGTTCGCGCGGTTATATCATATGCACAGGAGACGGAGAAGAGCATGGTTGATGCCAGCATAAGCACCAAAATCCTTTTCATCGTTCTGCTCTTCATACTATATTCTCTCTCCTTTTCTCTTTTCATCCATCAGCAAAGTATGTATGCCCCGCCAACAAAAGATATCATTTTAGTTATAGCATATTTTGAGCGGAGCTTCAACCAAGAAGTTCCCCCGCCCATTCTTCTTCTATTGCATGTTCACCGCTGTATATGCTTAAAGGTCATCTCCCCCGTACTCAATTCCACCTCCACGGTTCCCCAGCCTGTATTGTCATACAGCTCCTGATTCTCTTTATTGTCACGATACCATATGCTGTTCAGATCCGTATATGGGCTTTCCTCCCATACAGTCTCCTGTGTCACCTTCCCGTTCTTATAAAAAAGCTCCCTGTAATAATAGTCCAGTTCCTTATAATATATCTCTTTCTGATATCCGTCCGTAAAAGCGGGCGGCTCCTCATCATTTTCCGGCCGAAGCTCTCCGTAAAGCACCCACTCCCCTTGGTTAAAGACATAGGCCTTCCTGTTTATAATCCAAGGATTGCTTCCCTCCTCCCAAAACAGTACCATATCCGAATCCTTCGCCCATATCGGACTCCCGACATACTTCTGCGGCAGGTTTCTGCACACATACCGCTGCGTCTCCTTATCCCAGATCAGAAAGCACAGTCTCGTATCCCTGCTTGGCTGACAATCCGTACAAAATATGATATCCGGGCAACCATCCCCTCCGATATCTTCTATCCAATGTATCTCCTCATACGCTATCGGATAATTAACCAGCGTAAGCTCCTGAAGAATGTTTTTCTCCTCATCCCTGACCGTAAGCCTGTAATCCGCCCAAAACGGAAAAAGATCGGAAAATACTTTATACGGAACGCTCGTTCTCTCAAATATAATCTCGCATTTCTCTCCATTCAGCGAAATAACATCCTCCCAAATCTGTTCCGGTAATGCAGAACCGGTGTTTGAGACAGAGGTGATCACTTTTCTGTCAGCCTCCTCAATCTCCACCACATCTTCCCCCTTCGCAAGGCAAATCGGAATCTGCACCTCCTGTGTATTGTCTGCGTCATCCTTGTATCGGATGCGCAGATTAGCGGAATCCTCCACAGAGATATCCCATATAGCGCCCTCCATGGCAGGAGCATATAAAATCCCGCCATAATCCAAATCCTGTATTGCAAAATGCTGCTGCTCAGAGGAATAGCCCCGCAACCAATCTGTCGTTTCTTCCGCCGTCACAAGATAAGCTACCCTGTGATTTCCTAAATCCATTATTCCTTCTGTTGCAAAGGCAGTCTCTGCATATCCTTCTGCCTCACTCATCCCCTGCTCTTTTCCACAGCCGGACATTCCGGCGCACGCTATTGTAAGAATACCCAAGGATATTATTTTTTTATATAACCACAGCTTCATTCTTATACCCCCTTGCGTGTTTCAGCACGCATACCAATCTATAGTTTGAAGGTGACCTTCTTTTAACTTATACCCCATGCTCTGATACAATTCATTATTCATTTCAGCCAATAAAAATCAAACGCACTACTTTAACCATTATAGCAGGCAAATGCATCAAAGTTGCATCATTTTCCCCGTTTTTGAAAAAAATAAAAATTTTTATCACACAATCGATTAGGTGTACATAAAAAAGAGTCCCGGATTTCTCCAAGACTCTTCTGATATACATTATAAAATTCCGGCAACAGACTTCGCTTACATTCCCATCTGTGCAGCAACTTCCTCTGCGAAGTTCTCCTGCTTCTTCTCCAGACCCTCGCCGGTCTCGAAACGGACAAATCTCTTCACTGTGATAGCAGTGTCATTTGCTTTGGATACGGTATCAAGATACTGCTTTACCGTCTGCTTGCCATCCTCGGCCTTTACATATACCTGCTCCAACAGGCATACCTCCTTAAGCTCCTTCGCAAGACGTCCATTCACAGCGCCCTCAATAACCTTATCCGGCTTTCCTGCCATCTTTGGGTCATTCTTAATCTGCTCGGTGATAATCTCCTTCTCATGCGCCTTGTAGTCCTCAGAAACCTCATCCGTAGAAATATACTTCGGGTTCAATGCCGCAATCTGCATCGCAAGGTTCGTCAATGCTTCCTTAACCGCATCATTTACTACTGCGGTATCCGCCTGTACGATAACACCGATTCTGCCGCCGCCATGCGTATAGGATACAACACAGCCGCTCTCCGCCGTAACCTTCTCAAATCTTCTGATAGATAAGTTCTCACCGATAACGGCAATCTTCTCTACCAATGCTTCCTTAACGGTCTTTGAAGCATCCGCCTTCCAGCTCTCTGCCAGAAATGCGTCAATATCAGATGCAGCAGTTGTAAGCGCCTGCTGTGCCACTGCCGTAACAAAGCTCTGGAACTCCTCGTTCTTTGCAACAAAGTCCGTCTCGGAGTTTACCTCTACGACAGCTGCATTGTTCCCCTCAACAAGAACCTTGCAGAGACCCTCCGCCGCAATTCTGCCTGCCTTCTTCTCTGCCTTGGCCTGTCCGTTCTTTCTCAGGAACTCTACTGCCTCGTCCATATTTCCATTTGTCTCATTCAGTGCCTTCTTGCAATCCATCATACCGGCACCGGTCATTTCTCTCAATTCCTTTACCATTGCTGCTGTGATAGCCATATTTACCTCCATCCGTCCACACGCCGAAAATGCATGGACATACAAACTTTTATTATGATGTTATTCTGCTTCCGTCTCCGCTGCTGCTTCCTCTGCAAACTCCTCCGGTGCTACATCCGTGGTGATCTCACCCTGGTTTGCCTCGATAACAGCATCAGCCATTGCGGATACGATTAATTTAACCGCTCTGATTGCATCATCATTGCCCGGAATAACATAATCCAGCTCTTCCGGGTCACAGTTTGTATCTGCGATACCAATCAAAGGAATGCTGAGGGTATGTGCTTCCTGAACACAAATTCTCTCCTTCTTCGGGTCTACAACGAAAATCGCATCGGGAATCTTAGTCATGTTCTTGATACCGCCAAGGTTTTTCTCAAGCTTTTCCCATTCCTTCTTAATCTTGATAACTTCCTTCTTCGGCAGTACATCAAATGTACCGTCCTCTGCCATCGTCTCGATTGCCTTTAATCTTGCAATTCTGCTTCTGATGGTCTTGAAGTTTGTAAGCATACCGCCTAACCATCTCTCATTGACATAGTACATACCGCAACGCTCCGCCTCTGTACGAACCGCGTCCTGCGCCTGCTTCTTTGTACCTACAAAAAGAATTGTTCCGCCCTGTGCCGCAATATCCGCAACCGCCTTGTACGCCTCATCAACCTTACCTACAGACTTCTGCAGGTCAATGATGTAGATACCGTTTCTCTCGGTGAAGATATACGGAGCCATCTTAGGGTTCCATCTTCTTGTCTGATGTCCGAAATGAACACCTGCCTCCAACAACTGCTTCATTGAAATAACGCTCATATCTTACCTCCATTTTCTGCGGGTTCACCGCGCTTCCGTCTGCGTCCTCTCTACGGGCTACCTGAGCGTATGATTGCAGAATCAAAAGGCATGGACCGTAAATCAGCAAACGTGAATTTTATGTTTCATTTTCTGCCGCACCGCATACAATATGCACGCAACAGTAAAATAATAACACAAAAGAACCTCTTTTGCAAGAGGTTCTCTCATCAATTCTCTCTGACTTAATGCGTAATTTTTTCGGCTATTTCCTGCCATGAATCACTCAGGCGGATAACCTTCTCTCCCGGATTTATCCGTTTGTCATAACCATGCTGCATCAGAAAAGCGTCATACTCCGAAGCGCTCTCTATCAAGCCCGCATTGTACAGCTTTCTTGATACCGTACCGGAATCATCCCCCTTTGATATGGTAATGGTAACCGTCTGCGCATCTAAGGCCGCCGCACCGGGATTCACAATCACTACCGCTTCAGAAGGCTCCTCCGAAACCGGTGAGGAAGCGTTCTCGGGAGAATCGACCTCCGGTTCCTCCGGCTGTGAAGGCTCCGATTCCTCGCCCTGCACCGGAACATCCGAATCCTCCTGTAAATCGTTCTCCCGTGAATTCCCTTCACCCAAACCGGATTCCTCGGAATCTCTGTTTTCTCCGGCCGCATCTTCTCCATTCATCTCCGGCTTCTTATCCTCCTCCGGCTCGCCGTCCTGCACCGACAACGGCTCCGAGTCTGTCCCCTCTGTGGAGGATGACTCCGAAGGTTCATCGTCTAAAGCATCCTGCGCATAGGCCCGCATAACCTCCGCTCTCGCTGCGGCCACGGCATTCTTTTGAGATACCCCCATAATAAGCCACGTAACAAGAATTCCGATACCAAGTCCACGCAAATAATATTTTAACTTCATTGATCCGCTCGCCCTTTCGAAATCGCCCGGCTTTACACCGCACCCTTAAACAAATTGATCACCAGCTTGACCTCACCGACACCAAGCCCCAGCTCCTTTGCAATGTCCACATGCGACAGACCTTCTTTATACAGGCGCAATATTCTGTCATTGTTATTCTCCTGCATATTCTCAACAGGAAACGTCGTATCCTCGGCCTCCTGCTGCTTCATCATGGACACCGTACGCTCCAATGTCGCCGCCTGCTCCTCCTGCTTCAACGGACGCTCTATGTGCGGTGCCTGGTCCACAAAGGAGTAGACATCCAACGGACGGATTTCCGCCGGCCTCACATACACA
>CAMWYL010000115.1 GCA_947178465.1 uncultured Lachnospiraceae bacterium
ACTCATGTCAAAACACTTACAATAGCTTTCATCCCCAAAAATAATTTCAGCAAGTGTTTTGGCCGTTTCTGTTTTACCGGTGCCCGTCGGTCCGGCAAAAAACAAAACACCTTTAGGTCTTGTATGCGAAAATCCCTGCAAACCCGACATACCCGTAATCGCCCGCTTAATCACATCAAGTGTTTTTGTAATAGCAAAATCCTGACCTTTTACTCGATTTTCAAAATCAGCTTTTGCATTTTTTATCTGCTCGAGATCAAGGTTCTTCCATGGATTCTCTCTGATTCCGTATTTATACAAATCGACTACATCACATAAATTCTGCATACGAATCTTTTCATTTTTACATAGTCTACGCAATCCATTCAGCTCGATAAAATGAAACCCTTCTGTCAATGCCACAAACTTGTCTTGAATTTTCTCAAGTTCATCAGGATGGTCATTATAATAAGGGCTGTCCTCTATATACACCTCACCGGCAAAGAAACTCGGAAAATTCGGGCTTTTCACCAATGCTTCTCTTTCTTCCTTCGACGGAGCGGATAGCGTAAGAATTTTTACATTTGGGTTCTGCAGATAGAACCAGGCAGGTATATCGTTTACCTTGTTCGTGATAAGGATCAACAGGTTCTTCAAAATACCGTTACTTTCTGTTTTAATATCCTTCGCGTCAATCGCCGCCTGCAAAAGAACAGTAAAACTATCAACCTCACTCTGATCCATATTATCAGGAGTGGAAATATATCGGGAAACAAAATCCATTACAATGACCGTTGCTTCTGTATTTTGTGCAAGAGTCTTGCGGACTATATTTGCAGCACCGTCATTTTTGCTGCCACCTTTGAAATCTGCTTTCATATATCCCTGTGAAACCGAGCTCCCCGCAAGTTTGGCAAAGCCTTCAACATACCCCTCCTCACAAGTGTTATAAAAACCACGCAGACTGTCATAGAAAATAATGTTTTGATAACCCATGTCCTTGAAATAAAAATGCAAATACTCCGGCAAACGAAGAATACTTCCTTTCGGTGTGCTTCCTTCCTCCGGATATTGATAAGAATCCAAAACATTACCCTCTAAAATAATCAATGGCTTTATTTTCGAAAAAATGCCAAGTTCCTTATGCCATCTTGAAATGTAATCGCTCATTTTCCGTTTCCTTTCAAAAGTCCGGTCTGTGTATTCCTACTGAAACAACTCCATCCACAACAAAAAAATTCTGGATTCTATTTGTCTCTCTCTGCAAATAGTATTCATATCTGCCCTTTTGCTTTTCATCCAGAATAATGATGTTTTGATTTGATGATCCTCGCAGCAAAGAATTGTCATTCAATTCCTCTATGTATTCTCCATCTATCAAAACGCTGATATTATCAAGCATATATGGTTCCAACTCTTTTTTATGATATCCTGTATACACAATGATATCATCTGAAATGTCTTTTAGAAGCAAAAGCAATTGCTGCAATTCCTTTGGCTGGTACATGGGATCACCGCCGGTGACTGTAAAACCATCAATGGGATTGTCTTTGGCAATATCCTGTACCAATTTGAATATCGTTTCAGGAGAGGTTTTATATCTCTCCTGAAACTCCCACAATTCGGGATTGCTGCAGCCTTTACACCTGCGGGGACAGCCGCAGAACCAAATTCCGACCCTCTTACCGGGACCGAGCACTTCAACAGGATATAAAATCCTTGCTACATACATTGTCCGATCCTCACCAGAAAATACGCCGCCTGTTCCTGGCGCCTGCCATTTACATTCATACCGCCAAGTCCCACTTCGTCACCATCCTGAAGCTTTGTTCTATCCGGGATTTTCTTGTTATTGACATATGTAAAATTTGTATTACTCATATTCTCAATATACAACTCATTTTCCGCTAAAATTAATTTTGCATGCGCCCTGCTGACATAACTTTTTGCAGATAAGTATTCGCCCATAATATTCTCTCTGCCAATCGTAACTTCGTCTGCAGTCATTTTATAAGCATATTGACCATCAAGGCTACTCAACACATAAATAGGTGCGCTTTGTTCTTTCTCCTTATCAGGTACAGGAGTTATATCCGAAATATCCTCGTTGCAGAAGCCACATTTCCGTGCATTGGCAGGATTTTTTGCTCCACACTCACACAAACGAACCCATTTTACTACTGCTGCAGATTGTGCCGCAGCATTTTCTTTCCACATTCTTTCCGTTGCTTCATCCGTAATTTTAACCATAGTTAAATCAGCTTCACAATTAATACATTCAAGCAGAGTTGGTTCATTTTTGGTTTTACAAGAAGGACAGACTTTATACTTTTCCATTTATCTCACTCCTCGGCTTTAATTGTACCGCATTTCTGTGTTGTTTTTTGACTTTGAACTTCTCAGCTTCACCTTTTATTTCATAATCTGATGTATTGATGATCTGAGCGTATTCTGCACTTGGTGGAAGTAACGAAATACGTTCCGCGAGTATAACACCTTTTGCAAGCAGTCTCTTTTCAATTTCTTTAAAATCATCACAAAAGCTTTCCATAGAATCACATAACAAAGAGGCTTCGCGATCATCCGGAATTCTGTCCGCATCATCAAGACCACCAAGCTCCATTGCCACTTTACCGTCCGATGAGCAGGTTACATTGACAGCCGTGCCTTCCCCATAAGTATAAAGTCTATTTTGAAAATGTTTCCCATTCTTCTTTGTTACCTCACGACGTCCAAGAACATTGTACCCCATTTCCTCCATCACTTCGTCCAGACACTCGCTGATATATGCCTGCTCGTCTTCCTCTATCGCTGCTTTTTTCATCCTTTGTATCTCAGCTTTAAGAAATTCAACAGACTCAGAAGTGCAGGGATACTCCTGTGCCGTATAGCAATACAATTCACATAATGCGTCATACTCGCAATATAGTTTTTCAAATTCTTCGTGACATTCCTCATACTCAGATAAAAATCTTTTACACTTTTTGATTAACGGTGAAACTGTCAACGCCAAATAATTTTTTAAAAATACCTCGTCCTGAATTTCTTCCATTCCTAAAATGGCGTTACTGATTTCTTCCGTCAGTCCAACGGGCAAGATTTGATTTTTCTTCATTTGTAAAAGCTGCACCCGCATTTTATCCCTTACATCTCCTGTGGATACTGAATCAGTGGTCTTCATTTCTACAAATGATGTTGAAAATCCCTGATCAATGGCAGCATCTAAATGCGCCTGAAGCTTCACTTCATTTTGAGCGGCAATATCTGAAAGTTCCCGGACCATTTTTTCAGCCTTAGCAGCACGTTCGCTTACAACTTCGGCTGTTCTTTCAAGTGCAGGAACATCATTGTTGTCGGTTCCTGCAACCACTGGAGCAATCGAAGCGATCAGCATTTCCAATTCATTGATCTTTTGTGAAAATCCGCCGTCGTTTTTGATGCGCTTCATCAGTTCGGCAGATACTTGTTTCTCGGAAGAAAACATGCCACCAATCTGCAAAAGCCTTTTAGAATTTCTTTGAATATTTTGGGAAGCAACAGCCTTTCTACGATCCATTTCCCGTTGTTCAGCTAAAATCCGTCTTTGTTCCGGTGTCAATGTGTATCTTGATGTTTTAGGGCCACTCATTTATCCAGCCTCCATATTAATTAATTTATTCTATTATAGGTATTGTTTCTTTTCGATATCTGTTCCGAACTTGAATTGTTCTTATATTTTCACCATCACTGATAAAAAAAACATTTATGTTGGAAGCTTTATCTTCATAGGAATTTATTATTACCCTGTAACCATTCACATCGTAAGTCACTTTATACCGACTATCATCAGCATCCTTTTGATTGGTACTTCTAGCCCCATTGGTTTTTGCATAATCTACAATCCAGTTGATAAAGGATGGTGATGCACTTAAATGATACCCATCAATATAATCAGGTTGGATACACAGTAACCACATTGCCTTACTCACATCATTATCTTCATGTAACTTGGTCAACTCTGAAGCAAGTAATTTACACCCTTTTTCTGACGTCAAATAATCATAATATGACTCTTCGCTATTCTTACTGCTCCAACTACACATTTCTGCTGTTAATGATTGATCTTTTATCATGGAACGCAATTCTCTATATGGAGTATCCGTAATATATAACCTCACACAAACTGCAATTATAAAAATGAATATCCCCAAAAATACTTTCACCCATAACTGTATGGCTCTACTTTCTCTTTCACGCCACAAAAGCTGCTCCTCGCATTCATTTTCCAGAGAAGTAATCTCAGGTGTTATTACCTTTGCAGACTTAAGTATGTCCAGATAATATTTGCAACTTTTAATATCACCGGCATTTTTGCAGCTCTCTGCAACTTTAAGTATTCTATTCTCAATATCATTTATTTCATCCAAAACGCCCTGTTTCTCTCTCACTTCAGACAAACAGTCCTGTAATTGCTCTTCACCGGCAATGTTTTCAATAAGCTGACAGAAATGCAAAGTCCGTTTCGTGGCGCTTTCACTGATTCTTTTATCTCTAAGCTCTTGAAGCCTGTTCACATCAAGCTCTTCGCTTTTCAAAAGCTTCTTTAGCTTTTTGGATTCCTTTTTCGCCGTTCTGTGGTTCCTTAATCCACTCCTCATCAGTTGAAAAGAAGAACAGATAGGAGGCATAAATCTTGCCATTACTAAACATAGCAATATAAGATCTATCACAATTGCAATAAGAATTAAAATCCAGTACTCTGACCAACCGGAAATATCCTTCTCGCTTATTGCGACTATGATCATGATATTGCCCTCAAAAAACGCTAATACCAAGAAAATTATAAATAAAATTAGAAATATTTTATCCATGATTCTTCCGCCTGTCATCCTCCATTTATCTTGTTGATGTTTCACCTTGCATTGTACGGTTCTCAATTTCTGTCTTTCTTCTATCCCTTATTTTCATTTCTGTATCTGTTTGTGTGCTTTAACACCACAAAATCTCCATAAAAAGGTCTCTCTGTGTTTTTTCTCAAATGATATCCGCTTCTCTGACCGCACCTGTCACTGAGATAACTGCCTCCTCCAAGCTTCCAACTCTTTGCGTTTTCCAAGAGCGATCAACCACGCTTCTAATTGAACATCCAATATGTCATTGCCATCAATCATCTTATGGCAAAAATTTTCAAACTCTTCATAAGATAAATCAAACAGTTCTTTCATATAGGCGGCAAGCTCTGCTACATTTTTGAGCTGCTTATTTCCTATTTGAAAAATCCTCCGGTCGGAAAGCAGATATGCCATAGTATAGTAATTCATCAACTTATTTCGCTGATCCTTCTTACCTACTCCATGAGACGTTTCAATCGCAGAAACCGCAGCAGCCAAGCTGTCGTTTTTTGACTCAGCCTTTGCCAGATAACCTGTCAACAGGTTATTTTTCAAAATGCTATCCCAGTAAGTATAGTTAGATTTATCCTTTTTCCAAAGTCTGTCAAGCATATCACACCCCAAAGCCCGGAGAGATTCATATACTTGCCCTGTCCAATAGAACCCTTGTAATTCGGGATAAATCTTGTACAAAAGATTCCAAAAGATAATATCCTCTTTACCCGCATTACGTGCCGCATCTTCTTCCGCATCCATGCAATATCCGGCAATTTCAGGGTTAAAATTCTTAAAAAAAGCGGACATAAGACCACGATAAAGCTGTTTCTTTCCATCATTCCAATTACTTGCAAGCGCAGTTATTAACGAGGGAATATCCTTATACTTTCGTTTTAAAAAAGTGTAAGCAGGAATAGCCTGATCAGCAGTAATATCTCCACCTTCTCCCGGAATGATCTGCTTTTGACCTTTACACCAATTGGAAACTTCCATATAAGTCCAACGTCTGTTGGGATTTTCCATTTTGTTGCGATTCGTAATATCAAAATATGTAACAGCAGAAATAAAGTCCTGTAGCTCCTGCGGCATTTCCTTGGGGAAAGGAATCCTTTGCACAGCAGTAAACTGTGCAATTTCTTCTGCGTTCATATTTTTGTATGGAGTGTAACCGCAAAACAACTCATAGACTGTAATACCGAAAGAATAATAGTCTGACTCTTCCAAAAACAAATTCCTGAAGGTTTCCGGTGCAGAGTATTCCGGAGTCATACCGGTCTTCGTAACCAATACGGTGTTGCCTTCCTCTACCACGGAGCTAATACCAAAGTCAATGATAGCAATGCTTTTGTTGTCGTCCTGCAGCATAATATTTGACGGTTTCAAATCCTTATGGATAATATCATTTTGATGCAAAGCCCTGAGTGCCTCGTTGATACAAGGAATAATGGTCTTTTTTAGTTCATCTGATGTAAACCTTCTGCCCTGCAGACTCCCGTTTTTATAATATGGCAGAACCACGAAAGGAAACTTATTATATTCACCCATATCATACAAAGAAGCTATATAAGGCGAGTCTATGGATTTCAAAGCCGTAAGAACTTCCGGCTTTACCGCGCGCTGACGCCTATATATTTTAGTCACATACTCTTTGCCATTATATTTACATATATAAAGGTCTGCCTCACCCGTTGATACACGCAAAGGCTCTGTTACTTCATATTTTCCTGCAATAATACTACCTGTGGATAACAGATAGGAAGCGGCAGCAACATCCGGATTAACTACCGTAGATTGTAGGATATCTGAATTGATTTCTGTTGCATTAAGATAAGAATTAATTTTTGTTCTGTCACTCACAATATGCCCTCCCCTGATTATCGAACAACTTACAGCAGATAAATATCTACAATACGATACCACCGGCTTAGCATATACTTTTCTCAGCAAATTGTATCATAAAGCGAATAGAAAAAAAACTATTTATTTGATTTCCTTTAAATACGAGCCATTTCCGGTATTTTCACGGGCCTAAAATCCTATATCAAAAAGAAAGTATCATGATTTTCCACAATACTTCCTCTCAAGCATTTTTAAATTTCGTTGATTACTTCTTAACATTCCTATCAAACATCAATGCATAACTCCACGTTTTAATATGTATTTTCGTCATCCGTGACCCAAAAATCATCCATACTCAACTGCGGGAAATTCCTCACATCTACACCATGATGCTCCGGTAAACTCATCAACTGCTGACGGATATGATTACAAACCTGCACCATGTCTTCCCCAAATGTATCCAAAAGGCAACCTACTATCTGTTGAAATTGTCTTTGAAAAAATTGGTTCAGCAAAAATGCGTTTTCCAAAAGCCATATTACAAATGGATGGTCTATGGTAATCCCCTTTCGGTATGAAGAATTATCATCACATATAAATTGACGGCTTCTGTCACTTGCCGCTTTACAAAACAGCATGGGCGGAAACAAGTCCAATACACTTTCCGTTTCAATCTCCTCCTTCTCACAAAACGAAATTGTCTGTCCCTCCTCATAGCTAATCGTCATTTGATAGTAATCTTGAAGATAAGCATCTTGATACTTATTCAAAACTACATTATCATTGTCGTCATATATATAAGAATAGACTCTATCCGCTTCTTCCTCCTTCAGCGGTTCCTTTAAGAACTGCATTCTTTCCGCAAAAAAGCTTTTCTGATTTATATCCATCCACCGTTCTATATGTGAAATCCGTACTTCTCTCCATTCTTTCAATAAATGTTTCCGACATTTATAGGCGATAAAACATCCCCAGCCTGCCCCTCCCAACATTTGATGCTTATTCAAAATACCACTAATTACCACCATTACTTTTAACGGGATTTCTGTTATTGTGAAACGGCTGACTTTCGCCACAGGTCTCCATTCATTTTCCAGAAAAAATACTCCTATATGTGAACACTCTGAGGAATACCCACCTGTCAATCTGCCGGCTTCAATCCCCTGATACACATATGCAAAATTCTCACCTTGTCCATGAGAAGTCAAAACAGCCATACCGGGACATCCACATTCTTCAAGCGAGAAACATACTCTTACACTCTGCTGATAATCATGATAGCCTTTCCATGCCTCATATAGACTTATATGTTCTGCAAATGGAAGCCATACGTCACCCAATTCCTCCTCTGTTTGGGGGCATACCGAATAGCGCTCAAACTCTGCCGCTAAATTCGTTACTGCTTCTTTACCATACTCGCTCTTCATCCTCTCCCATTCATAAGAGTATAAAATAACTTTATTCAAGCATTTACTCTGCAACACCACTTGCAGAGTATCTATTCCTTTTCTAACCTCCCCTTGAACTACATATTTCAGTTCCTCCACTTTCCATTCCGGAACTTCATCAAATCGCACCTCATATTTTATCAACACCCCTGATATCCCCGGCAGAACACAATCCTCCTCCGTGTCCAGTGGGATTGTTGTCATTGCTATTCTGGGATACTGTCCACGGACAGCCGGAAAACTTTTGTCAAATTGCTCCTTCATCTTGTCAGTTAATTCATAAATCCTCTCCCCTGCCACTTCATGTGCCGCCTGCATCACCTCTTCATAAGTCCGTCCAATCCGTTTATTATTGTAATATACCGGAACCCTGGCGCCGCACAAATATTTCTCCACTGCATCACGCAAATTCAGCGCACCCAATTTCCCCGGATTTAATCGAATCGCAATAGAGGTTCCCGCTTTGGCCCGGTAACCTTCTCTTTCACAATTGTACTGCTTACTTGTATCATAACCATCCGGCATCGGCATCTGTCCTTCTGTTTGATGATGCATCGCCTGATTTTTTAATGTATAATACCCACTCAATCCTGTCACCTGCAGGCGCAGACCATAATGCACTGTCCGGTAGGATTCCGAAATTGATTCCTCCCTGCGATTTTTATTGGAATCAAAATAAAGGGTAGAAACTTCCGCATAATCCCCACAAAGGAAACAGGACAGGAATCCTATCCCAAAGCGGCTGATCCCATTATATTTTTCTGTCTGACCATGATCCCGCAGATCCCGTTCCATTTCCCGGGAAGTATAGTAAGAATTGCCTACTTTTGTAAAATATCTCTGCAACATTCCCAGCGTCATACC
>CAMWYL010000116.1 GCA_947178465.1 uncultured Lachnospiraceae bacterium
AACGGTAAGGCAACGGACTCTGACTCCGTCATTTCAAGGTTCGAATCCTTGTAGCGCTGTTTGCAAGACCGGCAGACGTATCTGTCGGTCTTTTGTTATTCAATAGCAAATTGCGGCAGTGTAAATCATTCAAGGAGAAAATTATGTTGGAGTTGGGGAAAAAACAAAAGCTGTTGGTGGTAAAGGAAGTTGATTTCGGTGTGTATCTGGGAAAGGACGAAGACGCTTCCGGAGGGGAGCGTGTGCTGCTTCCCAAGAATCAGGTGCCGGGGGGCTGCCAAATCGGGGATACGCTGGAAGTATTTCTGTATAAGGATTCCAAGGACAGAATGATTGCGACCATGAAGACCCCTCTTTTGTGTGTAGGGGAGGTCGGTGTGCTGAGAGTCTCTCAGGTGACTGCAATCGGCGCGTTTCTTGATTGGGGGCTGGAGAAGGATGTACTGCTCCCCTATAAGGAACAGACGATGCCCGTCACGGCCGGACAGGAGGTGCTGGCGGCGATATATATTGATAAGAGCAAACGTCTGGCGGCGACCATGAATGTCTATGAATATCTTTCGCAGGACAGCGGCTATGACAGGGACGATGCGGTGAGCGGAACGGTATACCTGATCAGCCGGGATTTCGGGGCCTTTGTTGCGGTTGACAATAAATATTCCGCGCTGATACCGCAGCGGGAATTTTTTGGCGAAGTAAAGGTCGGAGACACCGTGACGGCACGTGTCGCGCACGTAAAGCCCGACGGCAAGCTTGACCTTACCTGCCGTGAGAAGGCGTATATTCAGATGGGAAAGGATGCGGAGAAAATTCTGGCATCTTTGGAACAGCGCGGCGGCGAGCTGCCCTTTACGGATAAGGCAAGCCCTGAGCTGATTAAGAGCGAGATGGGAATGAGCAAGAATGAATTTAAACGCGCCATCGGCAATCTGCTGAAAAGAGGTCTGATCAAGATTGAAGCGGACCGCATCCGGCTGCGATAATAAAACAACCCCGGCCTTTTTATCAGCCGGGGCTGTTTCGCGTTTGTCCGCCGGCAGACATGCCAATCGGCTAAACGCTTACGTCGATATTGCCGCCAAGCTCAGGCCGGACAGAGCGTTCCATAGCCGCGGAGTCAATCATATTCACGATTGCGTCCCCCGTGGTTTTCGCCATGTCAAGAGATTGTGCGAGTACGGCGGTTCCGACGTTGCTCAGAAACTTATTCTGGGCCATGTGTACTGATAAACCCGGTATGTCCATAAGCATCCCCCATTCCTGTGCTGTCCGCATATTTTGTGCAGGCACAATTATTCTGTACGTATATTATATCGGAAAAAATAAGAAAAAGATTATGAAAATCATTTGTTTATATTGCATAAAATTTCCCCGATATCCAAAGGAATGCGGAATTATAAGATAAAGTTTAAACCAAAATGTTAAAAAATGCATAAAAAAATTGCGCTTTCCTATAGATTTATTTGTGGAAATGTATTAATATAAAAACGTGATGTGGAAAGACACCGCATACTCGCAAATATTTTTTTGTGGATATTGTATAAGGAGAGTGGCATATGATTTCGAATCAGATTATGCAGAATACAATCGAAGGGATCAAGGCGATTGCAAGAGTGGAGCTTTTCGTGGCGGATGTGGATGGTAAGCTTGTCGCGGCAACCAAGTCCTTCGGGAATAACTTTGAAAGCTCCGTGCTTGAGTTTGTCAGGTCGGCGGCGGACAGCCAGGAGATACAGGGCTGCCAGTTCTTTAAGATATATGACGAGCAGCAGCTTGAATATATCCTGATTGCCAGTGATGCCGGCGAGAACGCCTATATGGTCGGGAAAATGGCCGCCTTTCAACTGCAAAATCTGATGGTGGCCTACAAGGAGCGTTTTGATAAGGACAACTTTATCAAAAACCTGCTTTTGGACAATCTGCTGTTGGTAGATATATACAGCCGCTCCAAGAAGCTGCATATCCAGACGGATGTAAAGCGGGCGGTCTTGATTGTGGAGTCGCCCAACGGCAAGGATGCAAATATATTGGAGAAGATCCGTGAGATCTTCGGACAGAACGGGCGGGATTTTGTGACGGCCGTGGATGAGAACAATGTCATTGTTGTCAAGGAAGTTGCCGATAATGAGACGAACCGCGATATTGATAAATATGCGCGGGAGATTAAGGACAGCCTTATAAAAGAAGAGATACGGGACGTACATATTTCCTATGGGACGAATGTCAAGGAAATCAGGGAGGTCAGCCGTTCTTATAAGGAAGCAAAGATGGCGCTTGACGTAGGGAAGATTTTCTTTGCGGAGAGGGATATTATTGCCTACAGCGAGCTGGGAATCGGCAGGCTCATCTATCAGCTCCCGATTCCGCTTTGTAAGATGTTTATCAAGGAGATTTTCGGGGGAAAAAGTCCGGACGACTTTGACGAGGAGACGCTCACGACCATCAACAAGTTCTTTGAGAATTCCCTGAACGTATCGGAGACCTCCAGACAACTGTTTATTCATAGGAATACCCTTGTTTACCGGTTGGATAAGCTTCAGAAGAGTACGGGGCTTGATTTAAGGGTTTTTGAGGATGCCATCACCTTTAAGATTGCGCTGATGGTAGTGCGCTACATGAAATATATGGAATCCTTTGAGTATTGATAAGGCGGAGCGTATGACAGGGGACAGGACAGATAAAGAATATATAAGAGGTGAAGTTTTTGAGAAATACAACAACCAGAAGGCGGGTGAATCCGGATGCGCCCATTATTTCCCTTGAAAAGGTAAGTAAGGCTTATACGGCAGGCATTCCGGCATTAAATGATGTGAATTTGCATATAAATAGAGGAGAATTTGTATTCGTGGTAGGCGACAGCGGTTCGGGAAAATCCACGCTGATCAAGCTTTTGCTGCGAGAGCTTTTGCCGACATCGGGGAAGATTATTGTAAACGGAACGGATGTGGTGCGGCTCAGGCGCCGTCAGATACCGAAGTTCAGAAGGAATCTCGGAGTTGTATTTCAGGATTTCCGTCTGCTGAAGGACAGAAATGTTTATGAGAACGTGGCATTTGCACAGCGCATCATACAGAAGTCAAACAGGGAGATCCGCAAGAATGTGCCGTCGATGCTTTCCATCGTCGGACTTGCGGGGAAGTACAAGGCGCGGCCCAAGCAGCTTTCCGGTGGAGAGCAGCAGAGAGTGGCGCTTGCGCGTGCGTTGGTCAATAAGCCGCAGATCCTACTGGCAGATGAGCCGACAGGGAACCTTGACCCGAAGAATTCATGGGAGATTATGAACCTTCTGGAGAAAATCAATGACAGCGGAACCACCGTGCTTGTGGTAACGCACAACCGGGAGATTGTCAATGCCATGAAGAAGCGGGTCATTACCATGAAAAAGGGCATCATCATAAGCGATGAGGAGGAGGGCGGCTACATCGATGAGGATTAATACGCTGTTTTATTGTATTTGGCAGGGGTTTAAGAATATTTTCAGAAACAAATGGTTCACGTTGGCATCGGTGGCCACCATTTCAGCCTGTCTGTTTATGTTTGGGCTGTTTTATGCGATATTGGCGAATTTTCAGTATATTATGAAGGGTCTGGAACAGGGGGTGTCGGTAACGGCGCTTCTGGAGGAGGATATCACGGACGAACGCACAAGGGAAATCGGCGATATGATTGCAAGGCGTTCGGAGGTACAGGAGACGGTCTATGTTTCAGCGGATGAGACATGGGAGCAGTTTGCCGAGGAGAATTTCGGCAGCACTGACGGCTTTCGGGAGAACCCGCTCAGCGATTGCGCGCACTATGTAATTTATATGAATGATGTGTCCGGGCAGCAGACGCTGGTGGATTATTTGCGGTCAATCGACGGAGTCCGGAAGGTAAATGAGTCCGCTCTTACGGCGCAGACCTTCGTAGGAGTGAATGCGATCATCGGCTACGTGTCCATAGGGATTATCCTCATCCTGTTTCTGGTTTCCATCTTTTTGATCAGTAATACAGTGACCATCGGTATTCAGGTGCGCAAGGAAGAGATACAGATTATGAAATATATCGGGGCGACGGACTTTTTTGCACGTGCGCCGTTTGTGATTGAGGGAATGTTAATCGGGGTAATCGGTTCGTTTATTCCTTTGATAGCGGTTTATTTTATTTACAATGAGGCAATGATTTATGTGGCGGGAAGCTGGGAATTCTTATCGCAGCTCCTCCGGTTCCTTCCGGTCGATGAAATCTTTTCGGTATTGGTTCCGGTATGTATCGGAATTGGCGTGGGTATCGGTTTTATCGGAAGTTATACGACCGTCAGAAAACACTTGAGCGTTTGATTATATACAGGGTATGGAAGGACGGGAATTTATGCACCGTAAAAGGTATCGGAGAAAATCCGTCCGGCGCTTCGCACTGGCGTTGGCAGTTGTGTTTCTGGCAGCTGCGTTTGCCGGCAGTCAGACCTTTACCAGCAGGGCGGATGAGGTTTCGGATTTAAAGAAAAGCATAGAGGAAAAACAAAAGGAAATTCAAGCGGCACAGGAAGAGAAGAAATCGCTGCAGTCAGGGCTGACGGATGTGAAGAAGGTGATTGCCGGCTTGGAGCAGTCCAAGGCGGACCTGGCGGAATATGTGAGCGAACTGGATACCAGCCTGACGGCCGCGCAGGAAAAGATTACGGAGCTTACGGATCTGATTACGGCAAAGGAAGCGGAAATCGCCAGGACGGAGACGGAGCTTGAGGAAGCGATCATTGCGGAGGAAGAACAGTATGACGCGATGGTGGCCCGTGTGAAGAACATGTACGAAAGAGGCGATTCCTTTTATTTAGAGGCGATTCTTTCCGCCAAGTCCTTTGGGGAGATGCTGAATCGGGCGGATTATATCGAGCGCCTTACGGCGTCTGACAGGCGGATGTTTGAGAGCTTTCAGGCGACACGGGAATATGTCGCGGTCTGCAAGGTGCAGCTCGAAACGGAGCAGGAGCTTCTTGAGGAGGCCAAGGCCGATGTGGAGGGGGAGAAGGCGTCCTTGGAAGAACTGATCGCGCAAAAGGAAGCGGATATCAGGGCGTACGAGGAGGATATCAGCAATCGGGAGCAGTTGATTAAGGAATATGAGGCGGGAATAGCGGCGCAGGAGGCGGAGATTAAGGAACTGGAGGCGCTGCAAAAGGCACAGCAGGAAGCGCTTGCCAAGGCGAACGGCACTAAGAAGAGCTATGATGGCGGTGTTTTTGCGTGGCCTGCGCCCTCCTATAAAAGAATTTCGGATGAATACGGATGGCGTATGCATCCGACGCTGCATGTGGAGAAGTTTCACAACGGACTGGATATGGCGGCTCCCGGAGGCTCTCCGATTCTTGCGGCTTATGACGGTACGGTGGTTGCGGCGGCGTACAGCTCTACCATGGGAAATTATATTATGATCGACCATGGGGATAATCTGTATACGATCTACATGCACGCCTCGGCACTCTATGTGTCGAGCGGACAGAACGTTGTGAAGGGACAGAAGATAGCGGCTGTCGGAACGACAGGGCGTTCAACAGGCAATCATCTGCATTTTGGAGTGCGGTTGAACGGGGAGTATGTAAGCCCGTGGAATTATTTGAGATAGGAAGGAAATGACCGGTAAATGAAAAACCAAAAAACGAAATATTTTCTTGAGGGGTTGGCGACAGGCGTTCTGGTTTGCCTGACGATTTTGTTCCTCGTGATGAGCGTTACGCGTTTTTACCGCAATGTGGAGGCTGTCAGGAGAGCGCAGGAGCAGGCAGCGGATACGAGTGAAATCCATACTGTGACAGATGTTTCCGTGACGAGGAAGCTTGGAATACTTGAGAACACCATTCAAAAATATTTCTGGAAGGATGTTTCTGTCGAAACGCTGGAGAACGGCGTATACAGAGGGCTTTTGGAAGCGTTGGATGATCCCTACAGCGTGTATTATACCCATGAGGAGCTGGTCGCGTTACAGGAGCAGACGGAGGGTATTTATTACGGAATCGGAGCCTATATCAGTCAAAACCAAGAGATGGGCTATGTGCAGATCAGTGGAATCATTAAGAACACGCCGGCTGAGGAGAGCGGTCTCCTGCAGGATGATTACATCTATGCCGTAGACGGCGAGAACATGCAGGGAAGGGACAGCACATATGTTGTCAGTAAGATTAAGGGTGAGGAAGGTACCTATGTCACGATTACCGTGGTGCGCGAGGGCGCTTCCGATATGTTGGATATCGAGGTGGAACGCCGTCGGATAGAGAGTCCTACCGTTGAGTATGAGATGTATGAGAACGGAATGGCCTATATTCAGATAACGGAATTTGACTTAGTGACCTCAAAGCAGTTTGAGGAGGCATATAATCAGGCGAAATCAGACGGGATGCAGGGGCTTATCATTGACCTGCGAAGCAATCCGGGCGGCAACCTGTCCACGGTGTGCGACATTGCGCGTATGCTTCTGCCCAAGGGACTGATTGTTTACACGGAGGACAAATACGGCAAGCGCGAGGAGTATACCTGTGACGGCAGAAATAAGGTAGAGGTGCCGATGGTGGTACTTACAAACGGTTACAGCGCAAGTGCCTCGGAGATTCTGGCCGGTGCGATAAAGGATTACGGAATCGGCAGGATTGTGGGAACGACCACCTATGGAAAGGGGATTGTCCAGAAGGTCATCAATTTGTCGGACGGCTCGGCGTTAAAGCTGACAGTCAGCACCTACTACACGCCGAACGGGAATAACATTCATCAGATCGGCATTGAGCCGGATGTGGAGGTACCGTTTGATGCGGAGCAGTATCAGAACGGAGTGGATAATCAGCTTGAGCAGGCGAAGGAAGTGCTTGCACAAATGATGTGAGAATCGGGATACGGCCGTGGGGAGACTCATGGTCGTATTTTTACCTCAAAAAAGAAAACAAATGTTTGGATTATGCTGTACAATTTTTTTTGTTTGTGATACAATCTAAATTGCTTCGAATTGCTTCAAACATTTTTCCAGGCATCATTTTTGGAGGTGCATTGTTTTATGGAGTTTAAGCTACACTCGGAATATCAACCTACCGGCGACCAGCCGCAGGCGATTGAGGCGCTCGTGAACGGCTTCCGGGAGGGCAATCAGTTTCAAACCCTGCTCGGCGTTACCGGTTCGGGCAAGACCTTTGCGATGGCCAACATCATACAGGCCCTGAATAAGCCTACGCTGATTATCGCGCACAATAAGACGCTTGCGGGGCAGCTTTACGGTGAGATGAAGGAGTTTTTTCCTGAAAATGCAGTAGAATATTTTGTGTCGTACTATGACTATTACCAGCCGGAGGCGTATATTCCGTCCTCTGACACCTATATTGCGAAGGATTCCGCAGTCAATGAAGAGATAGACAAGCTGCGCCTCTCGGCAACCGCCTCGCTTGCGGAGCGCAAGGATGTCGTGGTGGTGGCCAGCGTGTCATGCATTTACGGCTTGGGAAGTCCGGACGAATATCAGGGAATGATGCTGTCACTGCGTCCGGGGATGGTGAAGGACAGGGATGAAGTGATACGTGCGCTGATAGAGATGCAGTACAATCGGAACGACATGGATTTGGACAGAAGCTGTTTTCGCGTGCATGGAGATATTTTGGACATTAATCCCGCACAGGGTGGCGAATATCTGATACGGGTGGAGTTCTTTGGCGATGAGATAGACCGGATTTCCGAGATTGACCCTGTGACACAGAAGACGAACGTGCTTCTGGAGCATGTTACCATTTTCCCGGCCTCCCATTACGTGGTCGCGCCGGAACGAATTGCCAAGGCGTGCGACGCGATAGAGGCTGAGATGAAGGAGCGGGTGCGGTATTTTAAGGGTGAGGACAAGCTCTTGGAGGCGCAGCGGATTTCGGAGCGCACGAATTTTGATATAGAGATGCTCCGGGAGACCGGTTTTTGCTCCGGCATTGAGAATTACTCGCGCCATTTGAACGGCACGAAGGAGGGGGAAGCGCCCTACTGCCTTTTGGATTTCTTTCAGGAGGACTTTCTGATTATCATAGATGAGTCGCACATGACCATACCGCAGATCAGGGGGATGTATGCGGGGGACCGTTCGCGGAAGAACACCTTGGTGGAGTACGGCTTCCGGCTGCCATCGGCGTTGGATAACAGACCACTGCGGTTTGAGGAGTTTGAACAGAAGATAGACCAGATGCTGTTTGTCTCCGCGACGCCAAGCGTTTATGAGGAGGAGCATGAGCTTCTGCGGGCGGAGCAGATTATCCGACCGACAGGACTTCTTGACCCCGAAATAGAGATACACCCTGTTGAGGGGCAGATTGATGACCTGATATCAAGGGTAAATACGGAGGTTGAGAAGCATAATAAGGTATTGGTCACTACCCTGACGAAGCGTATGGCGGAGGACTTAAGCAAGTATATGAGCGAGGTGGGGATTCGGGTGAAATACCTCCACTCGGATATTGATACACTGGAACGGGCGGAAATTATCCGTGATATGCGTCTGGATGTGTTTGATGTCCTTGTTGGCATCAATCTTCTGCGTGAGGGTCTTGATATTCCTGAGATTTCCCTTGTGGCGATACTGGATGCGGATAAGGAGGGATTCCTGCGTTCCGCGACTTCCCTGATACAGACGGTAGGGCGTGCGGCCCGAAATGCGGAGGGACATGTCGTGATGTATGCGGATGTGATTACCGATTCCATACGGACAACCTTGGATGAGACCGCCAGAAGACGTGCAATACAGCAGAAATACAATGAGGAAAACGGGATTACGCCGCAGAGTATCCGGAAGGCGGTGCGAGACCTGATCAGTATCTCAAAGACTGTGGCTAAGGAGGAGCAGGTGTTTGCAAAGGATCCGGAATCCATGAGCGAAAAGGAGCTTAAGAAGCTCATTGCCACAGTGGAAAAGAATATGCGCAAGGCGGCTGCGGAGCTGAATTTTGAGGCGGCGATGGAGCTGCGTGACAAGATGACGGAATTAAAACAAATGCTGAATGAGATGAC
>CAMWYL010000117.1 GCA_947178465.1 uncultured Lachnospiraceae bacterium
GGATTGTATTCTGCGATAACGGCTGCGATTTTCATGTAGGTGCTCCTTTATGGGGGATTATGCCGCCTCATTCCAAGTTAAAAGCTTCACTCGCTGGCGTTTTATAGTATAATAGCATAAAATCAGGCAGAAGCATACTCCCCGGAGTTTAAAATTGCTTTTGTTGTAGCTGGGTATATGATAGACTATAGCGTGAGAAGAATGCCGAAAAACGGGCATTCTCCACACTGATGATTTGTGCTGCCGGGAGGCAGCATGGAGGTTCGTATGAATGGGGGAAGCTGAATGGCTAACGAGATAACAGTCCGGTTAAAATGTACGAGGGAGGAAGTCTGTAGAATATTGGAAAATAAAGGCTTCCGAATAGTTGACAGATACCTTTTGGAGGATACACATTATGTGCCGCGGAAGCTTGACAGAATGGGATTATCGGTCAGGGAACTGTTAAAGTATGCTGTTTTATTAAGAAACATATTGACATATGATTGCAATACTTTTGAGAGCAGTCATAGTGTTGTTAAAATGACTTATAAAAGTAAAGATATTGCCTCGAACGGTGACATTCTCAGTCAGAAGAAGGTTAATTGTGAAATAAAGGATTGGGAACAGGGAAGGTGCTTTCTAGAGGCAATCGGATACGAAGAAATCATGTGTATCAGGGAGAATGATTACGTATATGGCAGAGGTGGTCCGGAAATTGCAGTAAAGGATATCGAAGGTGGAGATAGTCTGATTGAAATTGAAACAATAGAGAATAATGAAGAATTCAACACAACAGACAAATTAAAGCAGAAGCTTATGGCACTGCATTTGCCGATAGATGAAAGTGACTTTTTTGTAAAGAAGGCGGAGGAAAGGCTTAAGAATATTCTTGGAATGGAATAGGGTGCGATGCCGATGATGTGAAAGAAATACCGGAAGGTTTTCGGATTATCAACATTCCGACTTATACATGGGCTGTTTTAAATGTGTAGGGCCAACACCGGATGCAATCCAAAAGACGTGGAGTGATATTTATCGTGAGCGGGGAGCAGATTATGAATTGATACCTGATTATGATATTGAAAATTATTTACCGGGAGATAATACTTCCCATGATTATGTTAGCGAAATCCGGATTCCCGTAACGGAAAGGACAGCGTTTTTCATTTCTATTTGAGCCGCCGAAGGCGGCATGGGGGATTAATATGGAGAAACAAATTTGTGAATGGCTATTGGCAGATGAAAATCCGGAGGTAAAGTTAAGAACATTAAAAGAGTATTTGAAACATGATGATAAGCATCCGGAAGTTATAAGAGCAAAAGAGAATTTAATAAATTCAAAAATATATGCAGGAATAATAAAAAAGCTGCATTCCGATAAAAAATGGAATAAATTCGATGCACTTATGGCATTGGCAGAATGGGGACTTACCCGAAATGATGTTAGTGAAGAAATCGATGAAGAAGTATTTGGACTTATCAAAGAAACAAATTTCAAAATGCTGTGTGCAGAACCTTTTTTATTAAGAGATTTAGTGAAACTTGGATATTACAGTGAGCCTGTCGTAAAAGAAGAAATTTTATCTATGGTCAGATTAATAAAAGAGGATGGAGGATTCGGCTGTATCAGCAGTAACAAAAAGATCAATGACCCGAAGAAGCCGCATAAGAGTTGCGCGAGATTGACGGTGGAATATCTGTTATTGGCAGCGGAATTGAAATTGCAGGGAATTGAAATGGATTTCTATAGTCCGATCACCGAATATTTTTTGAAAAGAAATATATTTTATCGCACGGATGATATGAAAACACCGATGGTTGAAGTTATGACAGAGACCTTTTATCCGCCTGACCCGATAAAGGTAGGGGTTCATAATATTGTTTATGCACTGAGAGTGCTTGGCGTTTCTTTGGATTCCGAGGCTATGAGATGCGGAATGGAAGTCTTAAATAAATACCGGTTAGAGGATGGAACTTACAAAATATCCGGTTTTAAAAGTGTACCTGCTTTCAAACCGGGTGCGAAAGATGAGAAAAATAAATGGATCACGTTGTATGCATACATGACACTGGATTTCTAATTTGCAGAAATACAGGCGCTGGTGCAAATTATGTGCAGGAGAAGACAACCGGAAAGGATGCGGGCAGGAAGATGGCGGATTTGTATAAAAAGTAGAGAAATTTTATAAAAAATGAAGTGGATTATTTTATGAAGGTGTGATTATTTTAAATGGATTGATGTTTTAAATATTGAGTAATATGGCAGATTGCATATAATGGTGCTAAGCCATATGGCTTTGATGCCTTTGCGGAGGCGGATGATTTATATTACTTATCAGAGTGGAGGTTGATGTGATAATGAAAAGAGGATGGCATTCTGTTTTAACGAAAGTAAGGCAGGAGCAGGACGATAGCGATTCCTTTATTGGAGGGAAACCATGTATCCCGTTGGGAGTAGAGCTGCCGGTCTGTAAGATATGCGGGGAACCGCTTACATTTTTCTTTCAGGTGGCCTTTCCCAAAGGGCATATGTGGGCAGGAAAGTCGTTGGCGTTTTTCTTCTGTTCGGCTACATATCATAAACACCAGGCAAAGCAGTGGTTTCCGCCGGAATTAGTGGGAGCGGATCCGTTAGATGCGGGAGCCTTGGCGCCTGAACGGTATCAGACATTGTTCAAGGTGATCTTTTTTGATACCAAGAATGGTGTGCTGAGAGAGGATTATGAAGAGAAGGTCGTATATCAGAGAATTGATTGGAAATCCGGTATAAGGAAGAATAAGAGCACACCGATTGTTTTATCCGGTGAACCGATTTGGATGGAAAGCTTCGGAAAAGAATATCCTGCAGCTTATGAGGGAAAGAAGATGAATCTGGTTTTACAAGTCGCGCAATATTTTAATTTTGAAAAGTATCCGGATGCACCGCCGGAAATGAAGAAGAACTATACGGTGGGAGGTGATCCGTTTCGTCCCAGAAAAGAAAACGATTATACGCTGTTTTGCGATTTCAACAGGGTTTTTCTTTGGGGAACGGAGGAAGATGAGAGTCCGGTATTTGGGATTAATGTGCAGAGCGATATATAAAACTTTACCGGTGCAATAAGCATCTCGAAAAACACGGCAAAACCCACCAAGAAATTCCACAAAAAAATTGAAAATTTATGAAAACAGACGCATTGACTAAAAAAGCGATAGTGATATAATAAATTTCATAGGCAAATTTTAAGATTTATTATCAGAAGAGAAAGAGGTATGTTTATGAGAAAGCTATTGGTGTTATGTTTATGCTTTGCTTTATGTCTGCCGGTAACGGCCTGCAGCAGCTCAAAGAAGGAAGCGGAGGAAGTAGCAGCGGCAGCGGCAACGCTTGGAAACAGGCTTGAGAGCGGGAAATTTATGATAGAAGGGAACGAATACTCATTTCCTTCTGCCATGACAGACTGGACAGATAACGGATGGCATGTTTCAAACAATTACGGCAACAAGGATTCCTTTGTGTTGGAGCCGATGATTGAGACAACAACATTCGAGCTGTTTCAGGATGAGGGCGGCAACTATGTGAAGATGAAGGCGTACAACGATACAGATGAAAATGTAAAGTTGGATGGCGGCATAGTGTCCTATATTCATATGAAATTTTCGTCAAATAAAGACGATCTGTCGGTTATACTGCCGGGCGGCGTGTACTACAAGAGCACGATGGATGATGTACTTGCGGTTTACGGTGAACCGGAATCACGTGAGGACAATTCGCTGGAATATACATATGATACGGGTGATTGGATTTGCTGTGTACAGTTCTGGTTTGGCGGCAGCAATAATGAGATAGTACAGGTAGAATATTACCTGTCTGATGATAACTGGGGAAGCATACTGACTGCTGAGGATTGTGAGCAGTTTGTTGATGATGCGTTAAAGACAAGCTTCTACGGCGATTATGCAAGATATGTGGAGAACAACTTTGATACAGAGGAAGGCGCTATAGCATTGTATGAGAACGAGGTTCAGTACTATGCACAGTCGCTTATGTATTATCTCGATGTGAATTATGAGATTATTGATGAGGAAATCGTTGAGGAATATTATGAGCTTACGAAGCGGATTTTTGCAAAGTTCAAATGGGATACTCCTGTATTCAGCACAAATGATATGTCTAAATTCGCAATTGGCAACGCTTTGGTAGGGGATTTGGAGCTTACGTTATATCCTACTGATTTCATAGATATTATTTATGATGATGCGCAAGCGGTTGTGGATGAATTTCAGGCAAATCTCAGTAATGTAGACCCTGACAGTCTCAGCGATGAGGAATATCTGAGTCTGGAAAACGAATATGCGTCCAATATGCTTGCGGCAATCAGTCCCAAGGTAGATGAAATATCATATCGCGATCCGATTGTTAAAGTATATAAGATTGATACATACGAGGGTGCAGTCCTTTCGGATGACGATTGGAGCGAGATTGATGATATCCTCATGGACTTTACGGAATAACACGAAGGAAGAGTTGCTCCCGGCCCTCTCAAACCGCTGAAAAAAACAGTTGACAAGGCGAGACTTCGTATGTATAATATATGAATGTGTGGATAGGAGTCTGCTATGTTGGTGAATTTGACAGATGTATTTATAAATGAGGGCTGTGTGCAGGAGCTGACGGTTTCCTATGAGCCGGATGTATGTACCAATCGGTTTGGAAGCTTCCCGATAAAGGAAAAACAGCCGGTTGCATTGAGGCTTTCCAATATCGCACAGGGCAAGGCGCTTGTAGAGGGGAGCATGATGTTGACCGTTACATTGGCCTGTGACAGATGTCTTGAAGATGTTGATTATACATTTGATTTGTCCTTCGCATTCGAGGTCGTATCGCCGGATAATACAGAGGCGACGGAAGAGGATGTATTGGAATTCATGGAAGGATATCACTTAAATGTGGACGAACTTATCAAGAATGAAATATTGCTAAATTGGCCGGTGAAAATTTTGTGTAGAGACTCATGCAAAGGAATTTGTAAGGTTTGCGGCAAAAATTTGAACGATGGAGATTGCGGCTGTGACGATTTCGTCCCCGACCCTCGTATGGCGGCTATTAAAAATATTTTTGAAGCGAATAAGGAGGTGTAACAATGTCTATTTGTCCGAAGAATAAATCTTCTAAGAGCAGAAGAGATAAGAGAAGAGCAAACTGGAAGATGAGTGCTCCTACATTAGTAAAGTGCAGTAAATGCGGTGCTTTGATGATGCCTCACAGAGTATGTAAGGCATGCGGCTCTTATAATAAGAAAGAGATTATTGCAGTTGACTAAATGCATAACGGAAGCGTGCACCTTGGCGGTGTGCGAAGAGAACAAGAGAATGAGATGCGTCTCATTCTCTTGTTTTCAATTACTGTGACGGCAATTGATGTCATGGCGACTTGTTCGCCATGGTGACTTGTTCGCCATGGTGACTTGCCGTGATGCAATGGGAATTGTTGACTTTTGTGATTTGGTTTAGTATATTTATAGTAATGTGGATAATTAGCGGAATGACCAAGACCGGGTTCGCTGATATGGAGGTTTGGGATAATGGATGAAATAACCAGAGTTGCGGTGGATGCGATGGGAGGCGACAATGCTCCCGCGGAGATTGTGAAAGGTGTTGTGGAGGCGGTTACCGAGAATAACAGGATCAAGGCCTATCTTGTCGGGAAGCAGGAGACGATTAAGGAGTTGCTTTCCCAATATACCTATGATAAGGAGTTGATAGAGGTTGTCAATGCGACAGAGAAGATAGAGACCGCAGAGCCTCCGGTAATGGCGATTCGCAAGAAGAAGGATTCCTCTATTGTGGTGGCGCTGAATCTGGTAAAGGACGGCGTCTGTGACGCGTTCGTATCTGCGGGCAGTTCCGGCGCGATCCTGGTCGGCGGACAGCTTATCGTAGGTAGAATAAAGGGTATTGAGCGTGCGCCGTTAGCACCGCTTATCCCGACAGAGACCGGCTGTTCCCTGTTGATAGACTGTGGGGCGAATGTGGATGCCAGACCATCGCAGCTTGTCCAGTTTGCGAAGATGGGCTCGGTATATATGGAGAGCGTTATGGGGGTAGACAAGCCCCGTGTGGCAATTGTAAATATCGGTGCCGAGGAGGAGAAGGGAAACGCCTTGGTGAAGGAGACCTTTCCGCTGTTAAAGAACTGTCCTGAGATTAATTTTATCGGAAGCATTGAAGCGCGGGATATCCCGACAGGCTATGCGGATGTCATTGTCTGTGAAGCTTTTGCCGGTAATATTATATTAAAGCTGTACGAAGGCGTAGGTGCGACACTGATTAAGAAGGTAAAGGCGGGTATGATGACCTCCCTTCGCAGCAAGATAGGCGCTTTGCTTGTAAAGCCCGCATTGAAGCGGACACTCAAGGGCTTTAGCCTGGAGGAATACGGCGGTGCGCCGCTGCTTGGCCTGAACGGACTGGTGGTAAAGACGCACGGAAGCTCCAAGGCTAACGAAATCAAGAACTCCGTGTTACAGTGTGTGACCTTTAAGGAACAGAACATCAATCAAAAGATAAAGGAAAAAGTCATTCTTAAGGATGAGTAAGGAAGGACATGGCAAATGGAATTTGAAGCTTTGAAGAGGGTCACGGCTGAGGTTCTTGGCATGGACCCTGAGGAGATTAAACCGGACATGGCTTTTCTCACGGATTTGGGCGCTGATTCATTGGATGTGTACCAAATCGTGAAAGGGGTAGAGGACGAATTAGGCATTACTATTCCCGCCGAAGATATATACAATATAAAGACGGTCAAGGAAGCCGTCGCGCTGATCAAGAGCGTAAAGAATTGAGCGCAGCGCATGCTGAGCTGTTATCGTAATTTTGCAGGAAAGCCCTAATTTTATGGGCTTTCTTGCATGATAAAGGAGTCAAATAATGCGGAATATGAAGGAAATGCTGCAGGAATTGCAAAAAAAGATAGGCTATACGTTTCGAGACGAGAGTCTGTTGAAGCAGGCGCTGACCCACAGCTCGTTTGCAAATGAACAGAAAATAAATAAATTAAAGAACTATGAACGTCTGGAATTTCTGGGCGATGCCGTGCTGGAGCTGATTTCCAGTGAATTTCTGTTTCGTGAACATGAGGAACTGCCGGAGGGGCAGCTGACGAAGCTGCGTGCTTCCATGGTGTGCGAGCCTGCGCTTGCATACTGTGCAAGGGATATTGATTTAGGGTCGTATATTCTGCTCGGAAGAGGGGAAGAAGCTACCGGCGGCAGGAACCGGGATTCCATTATTTCAGATGTTATGGAAGCTGTTATCGGCGCGATTTTCCTCGATGGCGGGATTGAAAATGCCAAAGCCTATATTGACAGGTTTGTTTTGTCTGATTTGGATAATAAGATGCTCTTTATAGACAGCAAAACTCTGCTGCAGGAGGAGATTCAGAAGGACAGTGACGCACAGCTTCGCTATGAGCTGGTTGGGGAGCAGGGACCGGAGCACAACAAGGAATTTCAGGTCGCGGCATACCTCAATGACGTGCTGATCGGTTCCGGAACGGGGAGAAACAAAAAGACGGCAGAGCAACATGCAGCGTACGAGGCGCTGAAACGGTTAAGAAACGGACAGAAGCTGTAACGGGGGACAGAATGTATTTAAAGAGTATAGAGGTACAGGGGTTTAAATCCTTTGCAAATAAGATTAAGTTTGAGTTTCATCAGGGTATCACGGGAATTGTCGGACCAAACGGTTCCGGGAAGAGCAACGTAGCCGACGCGGTGCGATGGGTGCTGGGAGAGCAGCGTATCAAGCAGCTTCGCGGGGAGTCCATGCAGGATGTTATTTTCTCGGGAACGGAGCTTCGCAAGCCGCTGGGCTATTCTTATGTGGCAATCACCTTCGATAATGCCGACCATGCGTTAGCGATAGATTATGACGAGGTTACGGTCGCAAGAAGACTGTACCGTTCCGGGGAGAGCGAATATTCGATAAACGGAACGCCCTGCCGCTTAAAGGATGTCAATGAGCTGTTTTATGACACCGGTATTGGTAAGGAGGGATACTCCATTATCGGTCAGGGACAGATTGAGAAAGTCCTGAGCGGAAAGCCGGAGGAAAAGCGGGAGCTTTTTGATGAGGCTGCGGGTATTGTGAAGTTCAAGAAGCGCAAAGCCACCGCACAAAAGAAGCTGGAGGATGAGAAGAATAACCTTGTCCGCGTCAATGATATTTTAAGCGAGCTGGAAAAGCAGGTTGGCCCCTTAGAGAAACAGTCGGAGAAGGCAAGGATTTATCTGCGCAAGAAGGAAGAGCTTAAGGAACTGGATGTCAACATGTTTCTTCTTGAAAATGAGCGGATTTCCGGCCAGCTGACGGAAGCTGCAAGTAATTATGAGATTGCCCGGGAGGAATATGACAACACGGTCGCTCAGTATGACAAGGTTAAGGCGGAATACGACAACGTTCAGACGCGTATAGAGGAGCTGGAGCAGGAGATAGATGCGGCCAGAACCACTCTCACCGACGCGAGCGTCACACGCGGAAAGCTGGAGGGTGAGATTAACGTTCTGAAGGAGCAGATTAAGAGCGCACAGGGCAACGAGCAGCATTTTAGGGAACGAATCGCGGCTATTGAAATGCAGATAAACGAGCGGGAGGAAGAGCTTGGCAAAATACTTGCAGGCAAATCCGTTTTTGACGAGCAGGTTGCCGCTCTTGAGAAGGAGCGCGATGCAGCGAAGGGGTCCCTCGCAGAGGTACAGGCGCAAATCGAGGCACTGAATAACCGGATTGAGGAGAGCAAGAACCGGATTATCGAGATGCTGAATGAGCGTGCCACAATCAAGTCAAAGCTCAGCAGCTTTGATACGATGATGGATCAACTGCGTATCCGGAGAGCGGAACTGAATTCCAGACTCCTGCGTGCAAAAAGCGACGAGGCTGAGCGCGAAGCGGAAATCAAGGCATTGCAGGAGGAATTTCAGGAGATTAATAACCGCATAATCGACGTAAACAACCGC
>CAMWYL010000118.1 GCA_947178465.1 uncultured Lachnospiraceae bacterium
TTTTCAGTATATCTTATTAGCCACTCCTGTTACAACTTTATTATAGCACTTCAATGAAAAACTTTTTTTATTCTATCACAGATTTGAGCTTATTTCAATCATTTTCGAGCTTTCGCTTAGAACTAATTTACAAACATAAAGATTCATTTTAGCCATCAGTGTGAATATTATCCCCCTTGGGAGCCACCAGTTTCCTGCTTGAGAGCCATCCGTAAGTTTCTTCCTTGAGAGCCACCCTGGATACAAGATGTAGTAGTACTGCCCCTGCCGCTTTACAACAGGAGCAGAATCAGGTACAGCCCGTTCAGATGACTATGATTCTGTCTCGTCAACAAGTTTCTTTAGTTTCCTTGAATCATACAGTTTTCTTAAATTTGTTTCATTTGTAGGGATTTCATAGGCATTATGAATGATCCTGTCCATGATGGAATCTGCCTGTGTCCCCCGCCGAGCCTGTCATGCCATTCATCGACAGGATACTGCCTGACAAAAATGGTGGAATTATTTCCGCTGCGCTGTCCAAACAGTTCATAGAGGTTTTTGGCATCCTTTTCCGAAAGTTTGTAATTCAGACATTCATCAAGGATAAGGATCTGATAGTTGCCGATCCTTTTTCTGTATTTTGTAAGTTCCCGAAGGTTGTCGCTCTGGTTCTCAAAGTTCCGCATCAGGTCAGGCATCCTGATATATAAAACCCTGTAAGTCTGTCTGCATGCTTTCCCGCGCTGGTCGGTCCTGTGATGACAAGATTTGTTGCGTTGGCTACAAATCCCATTGTGGCGAGATTCAGGATTGTGGACTTTTTTATCTGTCTGGAATCGTAATCCAGTGATTCCAGACTTGCGGAAGGGTATTTAAAATAGGCATTCTTAATAAGACTGTTCTCCCGTTCCTGTATCAGTGTTTCGAGAAGCAGTTCCAGACGCTTTTCGTAGCTTAAATCCACAAGTTTGATATCTTTTTCCTGTATTTCTATTATTCTTGCAAGGTCGCCAAGTTCCAGTACTGATAAACTCTTTTTTATTTCAATGTTCATCTGCCGTCTCTCCTTTTCTGTAGTAATCCGCGCCTTTGACAATTCTGGATTTCTTATTGTTTTCTTTAAATTCCGTAAGTTCCTTCTTACTGTTTATGTTTTTTGCATTTGAATAAATGGTACTGTAATAAGACATATGGTACTGTCTTAGCGCTTTGTCACATGCTTTTTCAAGGATTTCCGATGAATATATATAAGCTATGGAAAGTATGGCTTTTACCGTCTGCATGGGCTGTTCTTCCACTTTTGCCTCGCCAAACATTCTGCGGATCACTTCAAAGGTCTTAGGTCCGTTTTCCCTTGCTTTGTCGCGGAGAGCCTCCACTGACAGATTTTTACGTAGTGGGAAAGGAAGATGGGCTTCCTCTGCACGAATGCCGTTTGCCAAATGCTTTGGAAGTATCTGATGCTTTGCTATCTCTGTCCTGTTATAATAGATGAATACAAGATGGCTGTTAAATTTGACATCCACCCTGCATCCGATATACCTGTATGGGACGGAATACTGTCCCTTGTTCCACCATATACGGAAGTTGCTGCCGACTTTATGCCTGTAAGACCATTCACAGACTTCATAAGGGATAAGCGGCAGGGTTCTCAGGTATGGTTTTTCCTCCGTTTCAAAGATGCTCCAGCGGCTGCCCAGACGTTTCTGGAAAGGCCTGTCATTGAATTCTTTTACCGCTTTTCAGATTCTGGCATTTAATTTGGCTAAGAATGTGAATGAATCGTTCCTGAGCTTTGCGATGACAGCCGTGGTAATCTTACCTACAGAACCTTCAACACTTGCTTTCTATTTCGGCTTCTTAACGCCTGTGGGCATCATGGCAACGGAATAATACTCGCCAAGAGAAAGATAGGCTTCATTCAGGACAATCTCGCCTCTTCTGAGATGTGAGGTCACTCCGGCTTTCAGGTTATCACAGACAATCTTCATCAGTGTCCCTCCAAAGAACCGGAACATGTTCACATGGCAGGAAAGCCATGCCTTTTCATCCATACTTGTTGCAACTTCCACATAACTATCTGGCCGTAGGGCATTGTTGCAACAAACAAGTATGCTGCCACGCGTTCACCTGTATCAGACTCTGTATAGCTCATTGAAGAGCTTGACCAGTCTACTTCAACCTCTAATCCCGGTTTGTGCTCTATGTGGCTTGTATAATTTTTATCTGCCATGAATTTGTTGTAATTTGGGGCATATGTTATGTAAGAACACGGATTTGCCCCGTTTTCCTGCACCAGGCACAGTATTCTTCCCAAAGGAGTTTCTCTGTGACACCTCCCTTGCACTCAGATTTTTCCCCAGAAGTTCCAGAATACTTCTGACTTTTGCCTTCTTATACATAAAAAGACCTCCTTATAGATTATTTGGCGATACTGTATTTACAGTTCTCCAATAAAAACTATAAGGAGGTTTATGGTGAAATCAAACATGTGTGATGCTACAATATGTAGTGGTGGCTCTGAAGGTGGAAAATACCACTTCCAGGTGGCTCTCAAGTGGGAAACTGGTGGCTCCCAAGGGGGATAATATTCACCTCTTCAAATGATCACAAAAGAAGAGGCTGTTATATATGGATTCTGTTATTGTATCGCAGTACAGATAATCATCTCATTATCAGAAATGTAATTTTTGTGGAACTGACTTAATATTTGAATGGATAATGGCTTATACATTCCTCCTCTTTTATACTACAATCGTAACACATCTCAAATTTCTTATCAATATCATTTCTTCGAAAATAAATCTTTTTTCTCCCCACCGTTTATTCCGCAGTTTTTTGCAGCTTCTTCACAAGATATTTGAACTCATCCTTGTAATCGTCCGCCTCGGTATCAACCTTCGCCAGAAGCTCCCGCACGTTCTCAAAGGAAGCATCCTTCTTATATGCGCTGTCGCGCACGATCAGTCCGAACTCCGCTACCGCCGCCGCGAAATAAAAGTCCTGTGAAGGATTTTTTGTATATATCTCCTCCATAACAGGGTATGCACAAAGCTTGCTCTCCTCCTTATCCGGCTCCTTATAGCGGATTTTGATGTTCAGCCATTCACCGTTTTTCACGCCTGCGGAAGCATCCTGTTGATACTTCAAATCGGCCTGCGCTACCTCCTGCTTGGAATCGACCGGAATAATCTCATAGAGCGCTGTCACGGTATGACCCGCACCGATTTCACCCGCATCCTTTTTATCATCATCAAACTCCTCCGCCGTGAGCGCGCGGTTCTCATATCCGAGGAGACGGTATCCCTTTACATATGCGGGGTTAAACTCCACCTGAAGCTTTACGTCCTTTGCGACCGTTACAAGCGTCGCACCCATTTCCTCTACCATCACCTTCTTCGCTTCACTTAAGGAATCGATGTACGCATAATTTCCGTTGCCGCAGTCTGCCAATGTCTCCATCTTATTGTCCTTGATGTTTCCCATTCCAAAACCAAGCACCGTCAGGAACACACCGGACTCCTTCTTCTCGGTAACCAGCTTCTTCAGTTCGCTCTCGCTCGTGGTACCTACGTTCAAATCTCCGTCCGTGGCAAGAATAATACGGTTGTTGCCGCCCTCGATAAAGTGCTTTTCCGCCAATGCATATGCCGTCTGAATCCCCGCTGAGCCGTTGGTTGAACCGCTCGCCACAAGCGAATCCAAAGCCGTTATAATCTTTTCCTTCTCATCTCCGCGCGCACCGTCCAGCACCACTGCATCACCGCTTGCGTATGTAACGATGGACACTCTGTCCTTTTCCGTGAGCTTGTCGGTGAGCATCCCAAACGACCGCTGGAGCAGCGGAAGCTTGTTGTCATCCGACATGGAACCGGAGACATCCAGCAAAAATACAAGATTGGACGCGGGCGCCTCGCTAAAGTCGATTTCCTGTGTCTTGAGTCCAATCTGCAAGAGCTTTGCGTCCTCATTCCACGGACAGTCGCTCATCACCGTTGTCACGCCGAACGGTTCTTCTCCCTTCGGCAGGTTATAGTCATAGGAAAAATAATTCAAAAGTTCCTCAATCCGAACCGCGCCCTCCGGAATATCTTCCAATGCGTAGCCAAACTCAATCATCCTCCTGAGATTGCTGTATGACGCCGTATCCACATCTGCGGAAAAGGTTGACAGCGGTGCGGTTGCCACCGATTGGAAACCGGTCTCGTTGATCGCACTGTACTCCTCCGTGTTCATAATGACTGTGTTCTCTTCCAACACCCATGCCGTATCCGCCATTGCCTTTGTCGAGTTCATTGTCGCAGCTTCTGCTGCCGTGGCTTCTGTCATATCTGCATCTGCCGTGCCGGCAGTGTTGGAAAACACTTCCTCCTCTACACTCACCGCCGTATCATGGCTCTGATCCATCGGGTTGGAAAGCGGTATCTCCGCCTCAACTCTTCCCCCGCCATCCGCAGTGTCGATCACGGATGCGGTATCATATTTCAGACTTCCTCCGCAGCCATAAAGTGACATGACTGTCATAATCATTCCCAACATAAGCGCCATAAACTTTTTCTTTTTCATAATCATCCCATCCCTTTCTCTGTGAAGCTGCCAATGCCTTTCACAACAACTCTCCCTTGTCTGCTTTTCAGACAGTCAAATCGGTGCGAAGAAGGTTCGCCATGCAAACCGTAGAACTTCTTGCCTTTGCATCCTTTGATACAAGGCTTTGGAAGTGCTCTTCACATTCTATACGGATGAGGTCTTTCTTTTTTATGGTTTTTTTTGGTAAAAAATTATTTTTCGGTCCTCCTGCACAACACAGGTCAGCTCTAATTGATATTCTACGTCCGGTTTCAGCCTCTCGTCCGTACCCATACTGCCGAATATCTCTATCTGCGTACCGACGAGTGTCTCGTCTGCGGCCTGCTCCACCCTCGCGGTATATATCAACTGCTCCGGGGACTCCTCAATGCTGCATATGGTGACCGTAACCGTTATTTCATATTCCGACCTGCTCTGAGACTGTAAATCCGCCACAGATGCTTCCCGCTCCGCAATACCGTTATTCGCCACAGCTTCTGTCGTCGCCGCTTTATCCTCCTCAGCCATATCTGCCGCTCCGGCGCTTTCCTTCCGAAGCATCTCCTCCGGTTCCTCTGCCGGCGCTGCATTTTCCGCCGCTGCCTCCTCCCACTCGACAGCCGTATCTGCAGCTGCACAATCCATTGCCATGACAGTATCTGTCACGGCAGTATCGGCCGCAGACGCATTCTGCACCACCGAAGCATCCGCCTGCATTCCGACAGATTCCCTCATACCGGAGCCGTCCGCATTCTTAGTATTTCCCAACAGCCATGCGGGAATCGCCACTGCAGCGCATATGCATGCCGCCGCTGCCGCTCCCCAAATCCAATAATTTCCCCTCCTGTTTTTCAGGCGTTGATTGTTCTTCAACTGCTTTTCAACCGTTTCGTTCTCCGACACAACCTGTGCATGCACTCCTGTTTTGGGCTCCAGTCCACCCTCTATCCGCGCCCACAAATCCGGTACGTCATTATTGATAAGCATCTTATATTCGTTTTCCATTCTCTTACTCATATCCGCACCTCCTCAACTTCTTTATCGCGCTTTGATAACGCCATGTCACGGTTCCCATAGGCAGCTTCAAAATATCCGCGATTTCCCGAAAAGTAATTTCACCCATTATTTTCAGATGAACAATTTCCCGCTCCTCGGGTTTCAGCTTTTGCAGCGCTTCCTTCAGGCTCATATCCGCCAGAACCTGTTCCTCCGTATTATCTCTTGCGGAAGCTTCAGAAACGGTATCCGTAAAGTCCTCCGTCAGAACCTCCCTGCGATTCTTTCGCAACAGGTCAATTGCCATATTCCTCGCAATGGCAGCAAGCCACGCCTTATGGCCGTTCCCCTCCTTGTATGTATCCGCAAGCTTCCACAGCTTTATGAAAAATTCGCTTGTGACATCCTCCGCATCCTGCGGATTGCGCAGCTGATGCAGAATAATCGGATAAATATACCCAATATACGCCTCATAGATTTCATGCAGCGCCGTCTTGTCGCCTGACCGCATTCTGCGCATGCATTCGTTAAAACGTGCTTCTTCCACGAGTTCTCCTTTCCGGCATAACCGCCCTGTTACAGATACGGATTTACCTGTGTATTTTTATTGAAAAATAAACATATTTATGGAAACGCTGATTAAGGCGTTTCCGGCACCGGATTTGCGCTGCGAAGCGGCATATTCCTCTGCAAATCCGTGTGCATCCGCCAGAGGCTTTAAGGAAGTGCTGATTTAATCAGCACTTCCTTAGAACAAACGACACAAGTGCAAGCCCAACGGCCTGCACCTGCTCGCTAATACATTATACTCTTACTTCGTAATCAATATCGGATTTGCAAACTCCTCGCAATACCGCTCCGCCCATTCCCAGATTACAACATCCGGCTTGTAGTCCTCATACATACTGTTTTTGAACTCCGTCGAGTACACCCAATACACCTCTTTATAGTAACCCTTTGATACCGCGGACAGAAAGCCGCCAAACGAATCCCCCACGAAAAGAAGCACCTGATCATGCTGCTGCGCCTTGTCCGCCGACTCCTTTTCAAACACATACACCGTATCAATGTTGTATTTTCCGGTCAGCCCTGCCATCGCAACCAAATCTCCGGAATAATCCGTCGCGTCCGTGCGGAAGCTTACGGAGTCCAATGTGGCCTTTTTGCCGTAGGCCGCATCAAACAGCTCCTGCAGGCTCACAAAGGAACCCTTCTGGTTGCAGTGCGTATCCGTCGAATAATAGACCGGTGACTCTTCCTTCGCCGCCAACAGTGCGTCCTTGGGATACACGAAAATCAAATCGGTATTCGCATGAATGTACTCCGCAAGCTGCTCTCCGCGCGATACCTCATTGATGCGCGCAATCGTATCGGGCATATTCTCCTCGTAGATGATTTCCTTATTCGGCATGCACATCATATAGAACTCAATCCCCTTCTCATCGAGATACTCCCGCGTCGCAAGCAGATTCGCCGCAATCGCCGCAAGCTCGTCCTCCGTGAAATGATTGATTCCCATATAATCCCATATCGGATGACCGTCCAGCTCCGTCTTATAAAAGAACATGTCATTCTTACCAAGCAGCGTCTGCGTCGATTCGAAATAGGTGCCGCCGGTCAGGATTGAGGTCAGCCCCGTGTTAAACGCAATCAGCTTCGTGCGTCCGAAAAGTCCCCCTATAAACACATTAATCCGTCCCTGCAGCCGGACAAACGCAGGCTCTTGTTCTGCCGGCACGGCTTCGTTGTCCGCCGTCGTATCTTTATCCTTATCCTGATAGGTTCCGTTATTTTCCAGTATGGCCTTCTCCTCATCGGTAAGCTGCTCCTCACCCTGCGCCGGCCCGAAAACGTTTCTCGCAATCGTGATTACGGGAATGCACATTATGAAAATAAGAAAAACGATTGTAATCCACTTATCCCTGTTTTTCATTGATATCCTCCGTCCTTACACTTACTCCGACCCTAGAAGTTAAAGTAAATGAATGGGTTGTATGCGTTATTGCTGATAAAGGAAACGCTCACGACAAGGCACACCATTACGCCCACCGCGTAGGCCGTCTGCCATATTCTGTTTTCCTTTAGCTTCCGGTCAATCGCGGGCACAATCGGCGCGCAGCCGATAATTGCAAATACAAAGTATATCCAATTCTGCACAATATATGCCCACACCGCCTTGTCCATAAGTCCCTTCGCACCGATGCCGAACATGGCCTTGATGTACAGGAAGGCATTTCCCATTCCGGTAGAACGGAAGATAACCCAGCCGATGATTACGAGCACCATCGTATAGATATGCCCCCACCAATAGTTCTTGCCGTTCAACCCCGTCAGCCGCTCAAATGTCAAAATAACAAAATACATGAGTCCCCATGCGATAAACGTCCAGTTCGCGCCGTGCCACATTCCGGTGCACAGCCATACCACAAACAGATTAAAAATCAGCCTCGGTGTGGATACCCTGCTGCCGCCAAGCGGAAAATACAGATAATCGCGAAACCATGTCTGCATGGACATATGCCATCTTCTCCAAAATTCCGATACCGTCCTTGAAATATACGGATAGTTGAAGTTCTCCTCAAACCGGAAGCCGAACATCTGCCCCAACCCGATTGCCATATCGGAATAGCCCGAAAAGTCGAAGAATATCTGCATGGTATACGCGATGGCTCCCAGCCATGCCATCCCCACGGACGCCTGAAACTCTCCGTTTATGATAAGTCCGAACGCATTGTCCGCCACGACCGCCATATTGTTGGCAATCAGCACCTTTTTGCCAAGTCCGATACAGAAGCGGGTAACGCCTGCGGAAAAATCCTTGAAGTTCTCCACCCTGTGCTCAATCTGCTCCGCCACGGTCTCATACCGGACAATCGGCCCCGCAATCAACTGCGGAAACAGCGACACATAGAGCCCCACCTGAAGCGGATTGTACTGCACCTTCCCGCGCTGTCTGTACACGTCGATGACATAGGACATTGCCTGAAAGGTAAAAAACGAGATTCCTATCGGAAGCGCCACAATCGGCACCGGTATCTCGGTATGCAGGAAGCGGTTAATCTGCAGCACCGTAAACTCGCTGTACTTAAACCATCCCAGAACCGCAATATTTCCGATGACCATCAAGGCGATCAGCAGCTTTGCCACGATTTTCTTTCCACGGAACCTGTCCACCAGAATACCAAACAGCCAGTTGAACAGAATCGAGCCAATCATCAGAAATACATAGGACGGCTCTCCCCATGCGTAGAAAAACAGACTTGCCACCAACAGAAAGATGTTTTTGGCCATCTTTGTTTTTCTGAGGAATATATAATAAACCGCTAAAACGACCGGTAAAAATACAAATAAAAAGACCTCACTTGGGAAAAGCTTATCAGACCACCACGCTCCCTTCAAAAACAGTCACCGCAGGTCCGGTC
>CAMWYL010000119.1 GCA_947178465.1 uncultured Lachnospiraceae bacterium
AGGTACTTGCACACGCGACGCCGGGTTGGGGGGAGGTTCGTGCGCGGTAACCTTTGGGAGAGAAGTATAAAGGCTGCGGTCAGAAGTGGAGCGTGCGGAACGCGTCATGGAGCATCGCAGCCGTTTTCGTGTAACAGGGCGCTATAGCATAGTGCAGGATATGGAAGGGATAGGTCATTCGGCCATGAAACGGATTGTACAGGATATCAAGAGCGGTCAGTTCTGCCATGCCTACCTCCTATACGGGGAGGAGGCCTATCTGCGCAGGCAGTATCGCGATAATTTAAAAAAGGCGCTGGTGGCTGAGGATGACAGCATGAATCTGAGCGTTTACTCCGGAAAGGACACGGATGCGAATGAGGTGGCGGATACGGCAGGTACAATGCCGTTTTTTGCGGAGCGCAGGGTTCTCATTATCGAGAACAGCGGATGGATGAAGGGCGGGAACGACCGTATTGCGGAGCTGCTGAAAAATATTCCGGAGACCACATACCTTATTTTTGTGGAGGAGGAGGTTGACAAACGCAGCAAGCCCTTTAAGGCGGTAACGGCGAACGGATATGCCGCGCTTTGTGAGATGCAGGATGAGGCCACGCTGAAAAAGTGGGTTATGGGGCTGTTGAAGAAGGAAAATAAGCTGATAACGCCTGATGCCCTGAATCTGCTGCTGGAAAAGACCGGCGCCAATATGGAGAATATCCGCCGTGAGGTAGAGAAGCTGGTATGCTACCGATATTATGACGAGGGTATTACTGCGGAGGATGTCGAGGCGCTCTGTGTTGTCCGGCTTCAGAACAAGATCTTTGATATGGTGGAGGCTGTGGCGCAGAAGCGTCAGAAGGAGGCGCTTGACCTATACTATGATTTATTGGCGCTCAGGGAACCCCCGATGAAGATATTGGCGTTGATCGCGCGGCAGTTTCATATGCTTCTCCAGGTGAAGGAGATGCGTCAGAAGGGGTATTCTGAGGCAAATATTGTAAGCCGGACAGGGTTGAATGCCTATTTTTTGAAGAAGAAGTATATTCCGCAGGAGGAGCGTTTTAAGCTGTCGGAGCTGGAGGCTGCCCTGAGAGAATGCGTGGCAGCGGAGGAGCGGGTAAAGACAGGGCGTATGCCCGATACCCTGAGTGTGGAGCTGATTATCGTAGGACTTAGTAAGAAATAACAGGAGGAGACGGCCATGATACCAAAGGACCCTGTAATGCTTTTGAGCTACATGAATTTGAAGCTGCGGGACTTCTACCCGAGCCTTGAAGCATTTTGTGAGGACACGGGGGAGGACATTACCCTGATAACCGACATTCTGGCTTCCATAGAGTACCATTATGATGCCGAGCGCAACCGGTTTGTGTGAGCGCTCTCGTATTTAGTCAAATAACAGCTGGTCTACGGTCACGAAGGTGTAGCCCTTTTCGGTAAGCGCATCCACAATCATAAGCGCGGCTTTCACGGAGGTTTTATAATAATCATGCATCAGGATAATGTCGTTTTCGCGAACGTTGTTGATGACGGCCTGTGAGACACAGGCCGCGTTGTTGGTGCACCAATCCAAGGGGTCTATATTCCATAGGACGGGGAACATATTCAGTTCCGACTCCAGCTTCTTATCCCATGAACCGTAAGGCGGTCTTACAAACAGCACCTCCTCTCCGGTAATGCTCTGTATGATTTCATTTGTCTTGATCAGCTCGTTCTTGAATTGTTCGCGGAGCGTTGCGGACAGCTGAATATGACTGTAGGTGTGGTTGCCGATGAGGTGCCCTTCCTCATACATACGCTTGATAATATCAGGGTGCAGCTCGGCATGCTCACCGGTTACAAAAAAGGTCACATGCACGCCGCGCTCCTTTAACCCGTCCAGGAGCTCCTCCGTATAGCGGGGATGCGGCCCGTCGTCAAAGGTGAGGGCGATACGCTTCAGGTCATTGGGATTGGCGGTCTGCATTGTGGGGGAGCTGCTTGTATTATTGTGCTGCGCGTAGAGCCGGACCTGTGTGTTGAGCGCCATGGCGGCCAGACACAGGCAGATCCCATATAGTATTTTAAAGAGGAATTGGAAATGTGTGTCATTGTTGTTCATGGCAGATACCATTCAAAATAAGGGGTTCTATTTGTACCTATTCAGGACGAGAACTGAAAATTCCTAAAATATTCCGGTATCAGGGCCAAACATGAAAAAGAAGCGGATACCGAATGGTTATGGGATTGCGGCAAACCGCTGATAGTAATCGAATGAGAAGCAGGGAGACAGAGAGGAACGGGTATGAAAATAAAGAATGCGAGTGTTTTCTGCGTAGAGCAGGGTTTTGTGGAAAAGGACGTGTATATGGAGAACGGACAATTTACGGATGAAGCCCGGTATGGATGTACACATGAGGACCGTGACGGGGAGCAGGTAATTGACGCCGGGGGGCTTTATCTGATACCGGGGCTTGTGGATATCCATTTCCACGGCTGTGCGGGTGCCGATTTCTCAGACGGCACACCGGAAGCCCTGCGAACCATCAGTGCCTGTCAGCTTGCAAACGGAGTCACCTCCATCTGTCCCGCGACCATGACGTTCCCTGAGGAGACGCTGGAGGCAATCTGTGAAAACGCGTTTGAATATCTGGCGGAAAGCGAGGGACTGCCCGCATGGGCAGCACTGCGTGGAATCCATTTGGAGGGACCTTTTATCGCCGCGGAAAAGCAGGGAGCGCAGAATCCGCAGTATATTCAAGCGGCGGACACAGCGCTTTACCGCCGTCTGCAGAATGCGGCGCATGGTCTTATCCGGCTTGTGACGCTGGCGCCCGAGACGCCCGGAGCGGAAGCGTTTATTCGAGAGCTGCACGGGGAGGTGCATCTTTCCATCGGGCATACCGCGTGTGATTATGCCTGCGCAAAGCGCGCGTTTGAATCCGGGGCAGACCATGTCACCCACTTATTCAATGCGATGAAGGGCTTCGGGCATCGGGCGCCGGGGGTGTTGGCAGCGGCATTTGATGCAAAGCATGTTATGCCGGAGTTGATTTGTGACGGCGTACATGTTGACGCGGCTGCGGTGCGGGTGGCGTTTCAGATATTCGGTGGGGAGCGGATGATACTGGTCAGCGACAGTATGCGCGCGGCCGGGATGGCGGACGGAGACTATACGCTGGGCGGACAGCAGGTGCATGTGGAGGGGAAGCTTGCCACGCTTGCGGACGGTACGATTGCAGGGGCGGTGACGAATCTGATGGATTGCCTGCGGACGGCGGTTGCGTTTGGCATCCCTTTGGAGACGGCGGTGCGCTGCGCATCCTATAACCCGGCGCGGGCGATCGGAGTGGATTCAGTATGCGGAAGCATTGATGTGGGGAAGGATGCGGATTGTGTGCTGTTGTCCAAGGAAGGGTTGGAGATACGGAAGGTTTTCAGAAAGGGTGTGTGTGTACAAAATGTCGGAAAATAAGAATGATTTTACGCAGGGAAATATATTGGCCAAGATGCTGAAATTTATGATGCCCATTTTGGGGGCTCTGGTGCTGCAGGCAATGTACGGGGCCGTTGATATTCTGGTGGTCGGGTGGTTTGGCACGACGGCGGGCATCTCGGGAGTATCTACGGGAAGCAATATCGTGAATCTGATCGTCTTTACCATCGCGGGCCTGTCCATGGGTATCACGGTCGTAATCGGCCGGTATTTGGGAGAGAAGCATCCGGAGCGTGTGGGACAGGTGATCGGTGGCGCAATCTGTCTGTTCGCAGTGATGGCTCTTGTTCTGGCAGCGGTGATGCTGATTTTTGCGAGACCGCTTGCAATTATGATGCAGGCGCCCGAGGAGGCCGTAGATCTGACGGTGACCTATGTCCGTATCTGCGGTGGCGGCATTGTCTTTATCATTGCCTACAATGTGATCAGCAGTATTTTTCGGGGGCTTGGGGATTCCAAAATGCCGTTGGTGTTCGTCGCGATTGCCTGTGTTGTAAATATCATCGGGGACCTGTTGTTTGTCGCGGTGTTCCGGATGAATGTGGCGGGCGCGGCGCTTGCTACGGTATTGGCACAGGCGGTCAGTGTGGTGCTCTCTCTCATGATTATCCGCCGACAGAAGCTTCCGTTTCGGATGACGAAGGCAGATATCCGGTTTAACGCGGAGATTGGCAAGTTTGTGCATGTGGGACTCCCGATTGCGTTTCAGGAGGTATTGACGCAGCTTTCGTTCCTGGCGCTGTGCGCGTTTATCAACCGTCTCGGGTTGGATGCGTCTTCCGGATACGGCGTTGCGAATAAGATTGTAAGCTTTGTGATGCTGGTGCCGGGCTCCCTGATGCAGTCCATGGCATCCTTTGTGGCGCAGAATGTCGGGGCGGGCTTGGAGAAGCGGGCGCGCAGGGCCATGGTGACGGGAATGTGCATCGGTGCAGGCATCGGTGTCTTTATTGCGGCCTTTGCGTTTTTCCGCGGAGATTTGCTGGCGCGAATCTTCAGCAATGACGCTGCGGTAATCCTGCGTGCGGCAGAGTATTTGAAAGGGTTTGCACCGGAGGCGGTTTTGACGGCGTTCCTGTTCAGCTTTATCGGTTACTATAACGGGCATGAGCAGACGCTGTTTGTCCTGCTTCAGGGAATTTCGCAGACCTTTCTGGTGCGTCTGCCGATGTCTTATATAATGAGCATACAGCCGAATGCAAGCCTGACGATGATAGGGCTTGTTGCGCCAAGCGCTACCGTGTTTGGAATTCTCATCAATGTCATTTTCTTTATAATTTATACGAGAAAACAAAACGCAGCTGTAGTCAAATGACCGGGCTGCGTCTTCTCTATATTATATAATAATTATTATTGCTGGTTTAAACTGTTGATGGTCACCGTAATCTGTGCGAGCTTATTGTTGATTTCAGTGCTTGTCGAAGACATGCCCTCGGCGAGCTTCCGAACCTCATCCGCCACGACAGCGAAGCCTTTTCCGCTTTCGCCTGCACGCGCCGCTTCAATGGAGGCGTTCAGTGCGAGGATATTCTGACGCTTGCTGAAAGCTGTTATTTTTGCCGTGCTTTCGTTTGCGGATTCGATATCCGTCGCAACCTTTGCAATGCCGTCCTTGAGCTTGGACAGAATGTTTGTATTCTGCCACTCCTGATAGCTGGAGCGGACGAACATATTGATAACGTCGCCGAGCAGATCGGCAGAAGCCTGAATCTCAGCCCGTGATCTGATTGGAACCTTGCGCAGGGCTTCAATATAGGTGTCTTCATGAATGCCTAACGTACGTGCCGTGGCGCGGAATTTGTCCTCGTCCGGCGTCTCGGGTAATACCTGACCACCGATAACGCTTCCGAGCACCGTACCGTCGTTCAACGTGATCGGTATACCGAAATCATATAAACCGGCATGGCAGGGGTATACGCCCTGACCTTCCCGGTCACACTTCTCACAGCGTCTGCAGCCTTCCTGACTGCCGCGCGTCAGCTTGATACAGAAGTCCGTAAAATTGTAGCACTCACTGATATATGCGCCATCTGCTCCCACGGCAACGGTAGCAAGTCCCGTACTTTTCGCCCAATTATACATAATGCTTTCGAACTTGTTCATGTCACAAAAATCTTGGATTTTCATGGCTCCTCCCTCCCTATACAACGGTATGGTACATAGATGTATTTTCTTAAAGTATAATATCAGTATAGCACTGATTGGGAAAAGTGTACACAAAAATTCAAATTAATTTCCGGATATATAGAAAATTGTCGGTTCATATGGTAAAATTATTGATGGTATTATTAAATTATCACATATTTAACAAAACCGGAAGTGTTCACGCGCACGGTGGAAGCGGAGGTATTTATGGATTTAAGAACATTATTGGTAGGCAAAAATAAAGGAATCATCAGCGACTTTTTTTTGGTGATGAGCGACAGCTTTGAGAGCATGACCTCATCCATGCGTCCGCAGGATTTGGAGGTCCATGTAAAATATTTTCAGCCGCATGCGGTCGTATACTGCATGGATATGGAGAATAAAGAGGACATCAACGCAATCTCCAATTTATGTGATCTGTTGAAGAAGGAAGGGATTCCGCTGGTGCTCATAGGAGACCCGGATGATTGTGACAGCTATACAAAGATATCAGGCAAGAGCGTGGATATGGAGCTGAGAAAGCCCATGACGCTTCAGATGATGCGGGAGCGTTTGGAGAATTACCTGATGAAGCGGGCGCTGTTAGAGAAAAAGGCGGGAATGCCGCAGGAGAAGCATAATGCAGGCAGCAATACGGATAATCTTTTGCAGGAGGTGGAACGGGAAATGGCGGCTTTGCGAGGGCAGTCGCTTATGCCTTCCGACGCGATGGAGGAGCCCAAGCCGTTGCGCGAGGGCAGTGAGAAGAGCAAGATTATGATCATTGATGATTCCACAAGCATGCTGCGCGCAATCAAGAGCCATTTGGGAGACGGGTATGATCTGGCGACTGCCATCAGTGGGAAAATCGCGCTGAAGTATTTGCAAAAGCGGTCTGTGGACTTGATTTTGCTGGATTATGAGATGCCGGAGATGGATGGACCGGAGGTGTATCAGAAGCTTCAGGAGAATCCCGCGACGGCCAATATTCCAGTGATATACCTTACGGGAATTAATGATACCTCTAAGATACAGAAGGCGCTTTCCCTGAAGCCGAAGGGGTATTTGCTCAAGCCTGTAGACAGGGAGGCGCTGCTGTCAAAGATTGAAGAGGTATTGAATTAAAGAGGTGCAAAAGAAATAGAAGAGATATTGAGATAAACGGAGGGAAGCTATGAATGATGAAATTTTGCTTACGGATCTGTTTGATGTCGATATGCTGCAACAGATTCAGGACGCTTTTGCAGCAATGACGGGTTGCGCGGCTCAGATAACGGATGCGAACGGTAAACCGGTCACGCGTGGTTCCAATTATACGGCCTTTTGCAGGCATACACGAAATTCCCCGATCGGATGCATGCGCTGTGAGCAATGTGACAGAAACGGAGCGGATCTGGCGCTGAGGTCGGGGACCTCCATCACCTATTTCTGCCATGCGGGGCTTATGGATTTTGCGGCGCCGATTATGGCCGGTGATAAGCTGATCGGCTGCTTTGTAGGGGGGCAGGTTCTGACTGCGCCTGCCGATGTCACTCGAATCATGCAGGAGGCGGCAGAAATCGACGTGGATTTGATGAATTACCTTCAGTCTGTATTCCATGTGCCGATGATTGAGCGGAGCAAGCTGGAGGATTACGCGAAGTTCCTGTATACCCTGACCAATATTCTCTCCACGATTTCTTATCACAGATATAAGATGCATCAGGCCAATATTGAGATTGAAAAGGTTGCGAACATGAAATCCGATTTCCTTGCGAATATGAGCCATGAAATCAGGACGCCGATGAACGCCGTTATCGGTATGGCCGAGATGGCATTGCGCGAGGACCTTACGCCGACGGCGCGGGATTACATAACACAGATAAAAACTTCAGGAAAGACGCTTCTGACGATTATCAATGATATTCTTGATTTCTCCAAGGTAGAGTCCGGAAAGATGGACATTGTAGAGGAGGAATACGAGCCGATGTCCGTCATCAATGATGTTACCAGCATCATCAGTACGAGACTGGTCAGCGGGGAGGTGGAGTTTATCCTCGATTTGAACCCGAACATACCGCGGCGGGTTGTCGGCGACAATGTCCGGATTAAGCAGGTCATTATCAATATGGCCAACAACGCGGTTAAATTTACCAAAGAAGGGCAGGTCAAGCTCAGCTTTGACTATAGGGAGTTGGACGATAAGAGTATAGAATTCCTCTTTAGTGTAGAGGATACAGGTATCGGGATAAAGCCGGAGGATATGAAGAACCTGTTCCAATCCTTCCAACAGCTTGACAGCAAGAGAAACAGGAGCATTGAAGGAACCGGTCTGGGACTTGCCATCAGTAAGCAGCTTATGGAGCTGATGAATGGGAACATCTCGGTTAGAAGTACTTATGGAGAGGGAAGCACCTTTTCCATCCGGCTGCCGCAGAAGGTGGTAGACGAAAATCCTTCCATTGAGATTAAGGAAGAGGAGAATATCCAGACCTACGGATACATCCAGAATCGGTATGTCTCCAGGCAGCTTCAGGAAGATATCAGGCGGCTGGGACTTTCTTATGTGGAGGCGGAGTCCGTGGACTGGCTGATAGAGAATGTGAAGGATAAGCCGGCGTACATCTTTGTGGAGAAGAACATCCTTACACCTAAGCTTCTTGTGTTTGTTCAGGATCATAAGCAGATCACACTGGTAGTGCTGACGGAGCCCAAAACGGAAGCCAATTATGATATGCCGAACGTGATTACCGCGAAGAAGCCGCTTTCGACGCTTTTCCTTGCGGCAATCTTTAACGAAGAGATGAACGGTTTTGAAGACAGGGATTCTTCTGACGATTATTATGATTTTGTCGCGCCGGATGCGAAGGTGCTGATTGTGGACGATAATCCGATTAATCTGACTGTTGCGGAGGGACTGCTGGGGCCGCTTTCCCTACAGATTGACAAGGCGTTCAGCGGGCCGGAGGCAGTGGAGAAGGTTGAGGCAAATAAATATGACCTTATTTTGATGGATCACATGATGCCTGAGGTCGACGGTATTGAGACGACGCACTTAATCAGGAGATTCCACAAGGATTATGATAATGTGCCGATTATCGCGCTGACCGCGAATGCAGTTTCCGGCGTAAAGGAGATGTTCATCAAGGAAGGATTGAACGACTTTATTGCCAAGCCGATAGAGGTTCGCATGCTTGCTGCGGCCATGAAGCGCTGGCTCCCCAAAGAGAAGATAAAGGTTATGAGCAGCAAGAATAAGGGGGATAAGGGCGGCCATGTGGAGGAGAGCATTCCGCCGATACAGGATTTGGACATTGCTGCGGCCTTGAAACTTGCTGGCAGCGTGAAGCTGTTTTGGGCGCTTCTGAAGGATTATTATCGTGCGATAC